>JAGBOM010000215.1 GCA_017633865.1 Opitutales bacterium | reverse complement strand
TTTTCGAGAACATCGCCCGGGTGAATCCGGCTTTCGCGGAGGCGGGGGTTATGATAGGCGTCGAGAACCGCGACGGCTTTGCGGAGCTTCCGTTCGACACGCGCTTTGCGGAGTTCGCAAGGCGGCTTACGGGGCTTTCAAACGCCCGCGCGTGGGTGGACATCGGCCACGCGCAGATAAAGCACCTGCGCGGCATAATCGAGATGGGCTCGTTTTTGGAGAGCCTGCGCGGGCTCGTCTGCGGCTGGCATTTGCACGACTGCACCGACGCGGGCGCCGACCACCGCGCGATAGGCGAGGGCTGCGTCGATTTTAATTTCGTCAGGCGGTTTTTCGACCCCGACAGCCAGATTTTCACGCTGGAGCTCAACCCGAGGGTAAGCTACGAGGCCGCTGAGGATTCCCGAAAAAAAACGGAGGACATGTTTTGAAAAGCTTGAGGAAGGTCGAGGTTTTTAACCAAAGCGCGCTTGTGGATTTCGAGCCGCGCCGCGTGGAGAGGCTCGCGCGGGTTTTGGACGAGTTTCTGCCCGAAAATCTGCGCGCGCCCGCGGGCTGGCTTTCCGTCGCGGTGATGGACGACGAGGCCCTTTGCAAAATCCACTCCGATTTTTTGGGAGACCCGTCTAAAACGGACGTGATAACCTTCGAGGGAGATCCGCTCGAGGGCTTCGCGGGCGAAATTTGCGTGAGCGCGGAGAGGGCTTTAGAGGTGTGCGGCAGCTATTCAAACACGCCGAATCTGGAGCTCTGCCTTTACGTCGCGCACGGGATGCTCCACCTCGCGGGGGTGGACGACATTCTGCCCGAGGACGCCGCAAAAATGCGCGCCGCGGAGGCCGCCGCGATGGGCGTGATAAAGAGAAAATTCCGCAAAAACGTTTTCAATTTTAAGGAGGGAAAAAATGTTTAAGTCTTTTAGAAACGCGCTTTTTACTGGCATTTTCGTGGTGCTGCCCATTACGGTTACGGTCTTTCTTTTGCTGTGGCTTGTAAGAACCGTCGGCGCGCCCGTGGCGGATCTGATTTTTTATCCGCTCAGGGGCTACATCGATTCGGAATTTTGGGGCACCCCGTTCGGAGTCGGGATTTTGAATTTCATATCGACCATTGTGGTCATGATTTTCATAACGGCAATCGGCTACGGCTCGAGCTTCTTTTTGGGGCGCGCGGCGATAGCGTTTTTCGAGAGGCTCGTGTCGGGAATTCCGCTTGCAAGCTCGATTTACAAAACCGTAAAGCAGATTGTAGACACCTTTTCCAGAAAGAAGAAAAACGTTTTCCAGAAGGCCGTGCTGATAGAGTTCCCGCGCGCGGGCGTGTACACCGTCGGCTTTTTGACGGGCGAGGCGGGCGGCGAGGTAGGCGACAGGCTCGGCGGGGAGTGGCTTAACGTTTTTGTGCCCACAACCCCGAACCCGACAAGCGGATTTTTGATGGTTCTGCGCAGGGAGGACGTGCGCGATTTGGACATGGGCGTGGCCGACGCCATGAAGTACATCGTAAGCTTCGGCGCGGTTTACCGCCAGACTGCCCCCGCCGAAAACGCCGCCGAGGGGAGGGGCGGGGAGCTGCCGAATTGACGGAGGTTTTCGAGGGAATAGTTCTCGACAAAAGCTTTCGCGGCGAGAGCGGGCTTTTGTTGAGCGTTTTGCGCGCCGACGGCGGCGTTAGGGTGCTGCATAAAAAGGTTTCGCGAAAAAAGCCGTCCGCGCTGCCGGACTATTTCGACACGGCGTCTTTCGAGGCGGAGGAGTCGAAGGCGGGCGGGATTCTTTTTTTGGGCGGGTTTGAAATTTTGGCGCGCCGCGCGGGAATCGCCGCCGACTACGACGCCTTTAAAAACGCCTGCGAAATCTCAAAATTCGCGCTTAAAAACTCGAAATTTTTGGAGAGCTTCGGCGCTCTCTACGATTTGGTCGGCGCTTCGTTTTGCGCGATAGACTCGGGCGCGGACTCTTTCGCGGTGCGCGCCAAGTTTTTGTACGCCTTCGCGAAGTCGGAGGGATACGCGGCGAAGGAGGACTTCGCGGCGGGGCTTTGCGCGGAGGACTTCGAGTGCCTTAAAAAAATTGTGTCCGCGCCCGCGGCGTCTTTAAGGAGCGTCCCGCGCGCGGCGGCTCTTTTGGAGAGGCTCGTTTTTTGGATAGGGTCCTCCACCGATTTTTCCGCGTAGGGCGGCGGGGCGGCCGGAATTTTTCGCCAAAGTCTTGACTTAAAAATTTTAGGCTTTATAACTAAGCGCAAAACTTATTTTTCACAACATTGCGCCTTTTGGGCGCGGCATTTTTAGAAACGGAAAACAAAAAAAATATGGCTAAGAAAACTACACCGGCGGAGCCCAGCGCGGACGCCAAAAAGGCGCTTGAGTTCGCCATGAGCTCCGTCAACAAGCAATTCGGCGAGGGCTCGCTAATCAGGCTCGGCGACGCCACAAAAATGAAGATAGACGTCATCAGCACGGGGTCGATCGCTATAGACCTCGCCCTCGGCGTGGGCGGGCTCGCGCGCGGCAGAATTTGCGAAATCTACGGGCCGGAGTCGTCCGGCAAAACGACGCTTTGCCTTTCGCTTATCGCCGAGGCGCAGAAGCGCGGCGGCACGGCCGTCTTTATAGACGTAGAGCACGCGCTCGACCCCCGCTACGCGAAGGTTGTGGGCGTGGATTTGGACAATTTGATGGTGTCGCAGCCCGAGTGCGGCGAGGACGCTTTAAACATCGCCGAAACCCTCATTAGAAGCGGCGCAATCGACGTTATCGTAATCGACTCCGTCGCGGCTCTCGTCTCGAAAACCGAGCTCGACGGGCAGTTCGGCGACAGCACCGTAGGCCTCCAGGCAAGAATGATGAGCCAGGCCATGCGCCGCCTGACGGCCGCAATCAACAAGACCTCCTGCGTGTGCGTATTCACAAACCAAATCCGCGAAAAAATCGGCGTGATGTTCGGCAATCCAGAAACCACCCCCGGAGGCCGCGCGCTGAAGTTCTTCGCCACAACCCGCATCGACATACGCAGAATCGGCCAGATTAAGGACACGTCCGGGAAGGTTGTCGGCAACCGCACAAAAATCAAGGTCGTCAAAAACAAGGTCGCGCCGCCGTTTACCGAATGCGAGTTCGACATTATGTACAACGAGGGCATTTCAAAAACCGGCAGCATTATCGACCTCGGCATCGAGAACAAGATTCTCGAAAAGAAGGGCGCGTGGATTTCCTATAACGGCGAGCTGATCGGCCAGGGCAGGGAGGCCGCGAAGGCATACCTTATGCAGAACCCCGACGCGGCCGACAAAATCGCGGCGGAAATTTCCTCAAAGGTCAGGGTTGTGGGCGGCTCCGCTCTCGGCGAGGAGGCCGGCAAGGCGGACGCTTCCGCTTCGGACTTGCCCGCGTAGCTTTGCCTTTGTTAAAGACGCCCCGCTTGGGGCGTTTTTTTGCGGCGGGCTTGCGCTTTTTGCGCGGGGATGCGGCTGGGGATTTTTATTGCGAGCCAAGATAAACTCAAAAAAAATTTTTAAATGGAACTCGAAAAATTAAAGGGCAGAAAAATCGTTCTGGGCGTGTGCAGCTCAATCGCCGCGTACAAGGCGGCGGATTTGGCCTCGAGGCTCTCAAAGGCGGGCGCGGACGTTCGCGTAATTATGACGCAAAACGCGCGCAAAATAATTTCGGAGCGGGTGTTTTCGACGCTGTCGCGCAATCCCGTAGCCTTCGACATGTGGGGAAAAATCGACGATTGGCGCCCCGAGCACATCTCGCTTGCGGATTTCGCGGAAGTCTTGCTTGTCGCGCCCGCCACCGCCAACACTATAGGCAATTTCGCGAACGGGCTCGCCCCCGACCTGCTTTCCTCCACATATCTCGCGACCCGCGCGAAGGTTCTTATCGCCCCCGCGATGAACGATAAAATGTACGCGCACCCCGCTGTGCAAAAAAACATCGAAACCCTTTTAGGCCGCGGCGTTAAATTTGTCGGCCCCGCGAGCGGCGCGCTCGCCTGCGGCGACGAGGGCAGGGGCAGGCTCGCGGAGGTGGAAGACATTTTAAGCGCCCTGCGCGCTCTTTTTTGAAAGGCGCGCCATGTCGGGCTTTCGGGCGTATTTTGAAAATTTGAAGGACTTTTTGGGCGGCGACGAAATTTTTTTAAGCGCCGACGAAAGCCGCCATCTTTGCGGCTCGCTGAGGGCGCGGGCGGGCGACGGCGTGGAGGTGTTCGACCTCGCGGGTCTTGTGGGCGAATGCGTCGTGGAGTCGGCAAGCCAAAAGCGCGCGGGGCTAAGGCTTCTTCGCCGCCGCCAGTCATCGCGCGCGGGGCGGGAGATAATTTTGGCGCAGGCCTTGCCGAAGGGAAAAACTTTTGAGGAAATTATATCGGCGGCGGTGCAAATCGGGGCGTCAAAAATAGTGCCGATAATTTCGGGGCGCACAATAGTGAGGCTCGACGCGGCCGAGGGCGCGCGCAAGGCGCAAAAGTGGCGCGCGAGGGTCGCCGAGTCTGTAAAGCAGTCGGGCAACTTGGCGGACTTCGAGGTTTGCGAGCCCGTTTTGCTCGCGGATTTTCTTAAATCGCCCGGGCTTTTCGGCGGCGCGGACGCGGCGAAAATCGTGTGCTCTTTGGAGCGCGAAAAGGCCGTCCCGATTTTGGCCGCGCTTTCGGAGTCCGACAGGGGCGGGGCGGTTTGCGTTTTGATAGGCCCCGAGGGCGACTTCTCCGCAGACGAATATTCGGCCTCCTACGCGGCGGGTTTCCGCCCCGCAAGCCTCGGCGAAAACGTGATGAAGTGCGAGGTGGCGGCGGCGTTCGCGCTGTCGGCGGCGTCGGCTTACGCCGCGCTGAATAATGGGAAAATCTAATTTTTTTAGGCACTTTTTAAAAAAATTTTTGTCTTATTGCTCGTGGGCTGTTTCAGAAAATTTCTCGTAATATTTTATGCCGTTAGCGCGGCATATTTCGCGGCGCTCGCCTTTTGGCAAAAAAAAGCCCCGCGGCAAAACGGCGGCGAAGGCAAATTCCTGCGTTGGGGCGGGGAGGCTTTCTCGGCGGCGGCGCGCGAGGGCAGGCTCGTGTTTTTCAGGGTTCCGTCTTTCAAAGACCCCGTAAAAAGCGGAGACGCCCTGGCTGTTCTCGAAAAGAACTACATCCAGACGGAGCTCGACCCCGCCGCCTTCCCCGCGGACTACAAGGCGCTGCGCAAAATCTACGAACGCTCCGGCGCGGACGGAGCCGTGAATATCGGCATAGTTTCGCCGCGCGGGGCGCCGATTTTTTTGGCGAACAGGTTCTCCGGCAATCCCGATTCCTTTTCTTCGGAGCTGCACTCGCTTTCGGGCGCGGCAAAGGCCTTCAGGGATATGGGCGAAGATTTCCGCAGGCACGCCCGCGCGGCAATATCCGTAGAGCACAAAATGAACGAATTTTCCGGAGTGCCGTATTTGTTTTTCAACGCGGGCGGGCTCTCCGAATTTCCGCGCTTTCGCCTGCTGTTTTCGAGAGCCGCGGCAGGGGGCGTTCCTGCGGCGGTGCTTGCCGAAAATTCGAGAATTGTGGCAAGAAAGCTCTTTTTGGAAAAGCGGGAGCTTCCTGTCGACACCGTCTTGCTCGCCTTTGCCTGCGCGAGGGATTCCTACGCCCGCGAGGCGGACGGAATGTCAAAACTCCTGCTTTTGCGGGCGATGTCGGAGTTCGCGTTTATCGACGACACCGATTATTTTAGGCCGCACTTTCTCTCCGAGGCCGAAAAATGCCTTGACCTTCAGGGCGGCGACGGACTGTTCCGCTTTGAGCCAAGCGGCGGAAAGGCGGCGGCGCGCCTCGGCGAAAACTCCCTAATGCTTTCGATTCTTTCAAGAGCCTATATGATTTCGGGCTCCGCGCGGTTCGCAAACGCCCGCGAGAGCCTCGCCCGCGCGCTAGACGCCGCAGCGGACAAAGCCGGCGCGGTCCCCGCAATATTGTCCGCCGAGGTCCCGTCGGAAGCCGAAGCGGCGCAGGTCGCGCTGCTTGCGAGGGGATTTCTCGACGCGTACTTTTCGTCGGCGAACGAATCGCATTTAAAGACCGCTCTCAAATATTTCGACAAGCTCGACTCGCTCTACGGCGGCGAAGCCTCTGACGGCTGGTTCGCGAATTCAAGCCGCTCCGTTTTCGCGCAAACCCTGCGCTACCTCGACAGAGTCGACAACGTCCTGCCAAGCGCGAACGGCGAGGGCGCCCAGCTGTTGGCGGATTTTTCCATGATAAGGCCGGGATTCGCCCCGCGCCTTGCAACGCTTTTAAACGCCCACTCGAATTTTCTTAGCATAAACAATTTCGACAGCGCGTCTTTTAAGCTCGCAATGCTTTCCAACCCAATGCGGATGCGCTTTCAGTCTAAAATGTACGCTTTGCCGCAGAAAGATTCCAAGTCCGAAGAAAAATAGCTTTTGTTTGCGGGCGTCTTTTTTTTTTTGGAACGAGGCGCTGCTGGTAGAATGAAGCTTTCATTTTGCATAAAAAAGCGCTTCTCCGTTCTAAAAACATCACCTAAAAAATAGCTTTTTTACTTTTTTCTTAAA
>JAGBOM010000214.1 GCA_017633865.1 Opitutales bacterium | reverse complement strand
GCGGGGCGGACTGGGCTCGCTTCGCGGCGGCCGCGGCGTATTCGGCCGCGTACGTTTTGGTTTTCGGATTCTTGGGGTTTTGGGCTTTTTCCGAGAGGGATTTTTAGCATGGCGCGTTCAAGGCCTTTAAGCGTTTTAGCCGCGTCGATTGCGGTTTTGTTTTTGGCGGGCGCGGCGTTGTCGCCCTTAAAGAAAATCGCTTCCCCCGCCGAAGACTATCCGGAGCTTGAAACCTCCGCGGGCGAAAATTTCTTATTCGGAATTTTGGGCGGGTACCGGCCTTTCGCGGCGGAGATTTTTTGGCTCAGGGCTTTTTCTGCGTGGGAGCGGCGCGACGTTGTCCCGTGTGTTGCAAACATAGATTTCGCCGCGAAGCTCGACCCCAAAAGCCGAATGTTTTGGCACATGGGAGCCGACATTATCGCCTTCGACACCCCCGCATGGATTATCCGCCGCGACCGCGTTTCAAGCAAGAGCCTGCAGGCGCTCATACGCCGCCGCCAGGGCGCCGCCGCCCTCGATTTTTTGGACAGGGGGCTGAAGGCTTTGCCGAAATCGAGGCAGCTTCTTTTGGACAAGGCCCTCGTTTACGATAAGAGTTTCGGCGACAAGCTTGCGGCTCTCGCCTGCCTTGAAAAGGCCGACGACGATTTCGCGCCCATGCACATCGTGCGCCGCCACTGCTCGGCTTTGGAGGAGCTCGGCCGATACGAGGAGTCGCTCGCCGCGCTTAAAAAGGCTCTGCCGAGGTTTAATCCGGAGCACCCCGCCACAAAAATTTACAAGGAGCACATTATTCTTATTGAAAATAAAATAAAATCCATAAAGGATAAGGAAGCTGCAAAATAAATTTTAGACTTCTTTTAAAAATATGGGCGGACTATCTTCTGTTTTCAACTTCGCGGCCTTTGCCGACAGCCTCGTTTTTCAGGCATTTCAAAGCTCCAATTTGGCGGGCAAGGGCATAGTTTTAATCCTCATAGTTTTCAGCATAGCGGCCTGGCTTGTGATGCTCGCCAAATGGGCGGACTTAAAGGAGCTGCGCGACTGCAACCGCTTCGCAGAGCGCCGTCTCGACAATACCGCGAGCGTCTTCGACTCCGCCCTGCTGAACCGCTCCCTAAAAGGTCCGTACGCCTATCTTATAAGGGAGGCCATGGGCGCGTGGAACAAATTTAAAATCCCCGAAAAGACCCCCGAAATGCTCTCGGCGCGAATGGGCAGGGTAGAAAACGCCCTCCAGCGCGCGGTCGCAAAGCAGACTTCCGCCTACGAGGAAAAGATGGTGTTCTTGGGCTCGATTATAAGCGGCGCGCCGTGTCTGGGGCTTTTGGGAACGGTCTGGGGCGTTATGGACTGCTTCGGCGCGATGGGCCAAGAGGGCGCGAGCGCTACTTTGCAGGCTCTCGCCCCGGGCGTTTCGGGCGCTTTGCTTACGACGGTTTCGGGCTTGGTTGTGGCGATTCCCTCGGTTTTCGGCTACAACTTTTTGCTGAGCGCCTCGAGAGTGATGACGCTCAATTTGGAAAACTTCGCAAGCTCGCTTGCCGACCGAATCGAGCTTGAGGCGCGCGAGGCGTTTTCGATGTCGGAGCTTTACGCAAGCGGCAAGGCGGCGGAAAATTCCGCGGATATGTTCGGCGCGAACGCTTCAGCCTCCTCCGCCGCGAAAGTCGCGGATTTGAAGTTCGACCTGACCGACGAAATCGACGACAACGATTAGAAAATGGCGCGCAATTTCCACAGAAAGCAGGCTCTCGGGGCGCTTAACGACCTTAACGTAACGCCCCTTATGGACTTGGCGTTTTCGCTTCTAATCATCTTCATGGTGTCGGCGCCGCTTTTGGAGCAGACTATCGACATAAACCTGCCGACAAAGCCCCCCGCCGAAAGCGTCAAAAACGCCGAAGTTGAGTTCCAGGTGATAAATGTGGACAAGGGCGGGCAGATTTACTGGGGCAAGCAGGAGGTGTCGTTCGCGCAGCTTAAACAGCTTTTGGCCTCCTACGCATCCAACCCGAACCCCAACCCGATAAGCCTGAGGGTCGACCGCGATTTGAACCCGCCGAACTACCCCGCCATACAGCTTTTCATCGACATTTTGGACGAAATCACCGCGAACAAGCTTACAAAAATCAGCATCAGCGCGAAGTCGGAATAATTTATGGCGGACGGGGACTACAGGCCGAATCACATGGGCTGGGGCGGATGGATTTCGCTTGGGCTGCATGCGTGCGCGTTTTTGTCGGCGGCGGTTTGGGCTTGGATGTCGGGCTTGTTCTTGTCGGACGACAAGGAGCCGCCGCCTGTTTTCGAGCTTTTGCCGTTCAGCGAAACGCCGAAGCCCGAAAAGGCTCCCGCCGAAACGCCCATTAAGGATCTCGAAGTAAACCCCATAAAAGACTTGGCCCCCCTCGATATTCCCGAGCCCGAGCCCGAAGTCGAGCCCCTGCCGCCGCAAAAGCCCGAGCCCAAAGAAACCCCCAAGCCCGCCGCAAAGCCGAAAGTTTCCGAGTCGGACAAGGCCCGCCCGCAAAAAATGACCCGCGCCGATTTTATAAAAAAGTTCGGAAAGCCGAAAGACTCCAAGCCCAAGCCGCGCCCCTCAAAGCCCGTAAAGATTAGCGGCATAAAAGTTTCGGAAAGCAGCTTCAGGGTTTCGACAAGCATTAACGCCGCCGCGGCTTCGGGAGCCACGCAAAACGAGCTTCAGGCCTACTACGCCGCGATTTACAGAATCTTGAAGGACAACTGGGTCATGCCCGAGGACTGCGCGGGAATGAGCCTAAAGGTAAAGCTTTCTTTGGACATTTCCGCCTACGGAAAATGCTCAAACGCGCGCGTGCGCAATTCAAGCGGCATGAAAAGCTTTGACGAATCCGCGACCAGGCTCTTCAACTCCGTAACGCTGCCGCCCCCGCCGCGCGGCAAGCCGATAACAGGCCTTGTAATCGAATTTAACAGCGACATCGCCTCTTAAAATTAATTTTCGCGCGTTTTTGCCGAAAAAACATTTTGATTTTTAAATTCCGAGGCCGAGCCGGTCTCCGCGCGGTTTTTTGGGGCGCGACTTCGGAGTTTTTTAGAGCCTAAAAATGTTCTTTTTTTGTTGAAAGGGCGTTGCGGTTCATTCACTATGTCTTTAATTTTAAAATTATGAAACCAGTAGTATTCAACAACACCGTGTTGCGCGACGGCCACCAGTCGCTCGCGGCAACCAGAATGAAGACCGACCAGATGCTCCCGATTTGCCCCGTTTTGGACAATATCGGCTTCGGCGCGCTCGAAACTTGGGGCGGCGCCACTATCGACTCGGGCCTGCGCTTTCTCGGCGAATTTCCCTTCGACCGTTTGGACACCCTTAAAAAGGCCTGCCCAAAAACAAAGCACATGATGCTCTTTAGAGGGCAGAACATGGTCGGCTACCAGCACTATGCCGACGACATCGTCGAGGCCTTCGTAAACACTTCAGCCCGCCACGGCATGGACATCTTCCGCGTGTTCGACGCCCTTAACGACACCCGCAACTTGGAGTGCGCCATTAGCGCCGTTAAGCGCGCGGGCAAAGAGGCGCACGGCACAATCTGCTACACCTCCAGCCCCGTCCATACGGTTGAAAAATTCGTGAAGATGGGCTGCGAGCTTGAGGAAATGGGAGCATCCGGCATAGTCTTGAAGGATATGGCCGGCCTCGTCCCCCCGTACATCGCCTACAAAATCATAAAGGGGCTGAAGGACAACGTAAAAATCCCCGTGCTTTTCCACACGCACGACACAACCGGCCTCGGCGCGACTTCCTACTACGCTGCAATTGACGCGGGCGTGGACGCCGTAGACGTTTCCGTCGTCCCCTTTGCAAACGGCACCGCCCAGCCCGACGCCGCCAGAATGATTGCCATGCTCGCCGACCACGAGCGCAAGCCCTCCTACGACACCAAGGCCCTCTCCGAGATTCGCGAGTTCTTGAAGGGCGTGTACGCGCAGCTCGGCGCCTACACGATGCCCAAAAACGAAGTCATCGACTCCGACGCGCTCAACTACCAGGTTCCCGGCGGCATGCTTTCCAACTTCCGCAACCAGCTTAAGGAGCAGAAGATGGAGGACAAGTTCGAGGCCGTGTTCGCGGAGGTTCCCTACGTCCGCGAAAAGCTCGGCTGGATTCCGCTTGTAACCCCCACTTCGCAAATCGTCGGAACGCAGGCCATGATGAACGTCAAGTTCGGCAGGTGGAAGATGTTTACGCCGCAGGCCATGGATATCGCCCTCGGCTACTACGGCAGAACCCCCGCTCCCGTCGACCCCGAAATCCGCGCCCTCGCCGCGAAGAACTCCGGCAAAGACCCCATAGAATGCCGCCCCGCCGACCTCAAAAAGCCCGGCATGGAAGACCTCCGCAAAACTTTGCGAGAAAAGGGCTTGAAAGACGACGACGAACACTGTGTAATTTACGCCATGTTCCCCCAGCAGCTTGAAGACATCTACAAAAAGCCGCGTTCGGCTTACGAGCTTAAAAAGCCCGCGCCGAAGTCGTCTTTGTCGGGCAAGGGCAAAGGGGAGTTCAGCCTGAATATAGACGGCGTTTCGCACAAAGTCGTTATTGAGGAAATCTAAAAAAGAAGTTTCGCGCATGCCAAATTCCGATTCAGAAAACAAGGGAGCGCCTAAAACAGGCGAGTCGTCGGGGTTTGGCGCGCAAAATCCGAACGCCGCGGGGGGCGTGCCGCCGCAGGGGGCTTTCCCGCCGTACCCGCCGCAGGGGGGGTTTCCGCCTCCGCCTGCAATGCCGTTCCCGCCCCCCGGGGCATTCCCGCCTCCGCCGATTGGGGCATTCCCGCCGCCTTTCCCGCCGCAAATGCCGCCGTACCCGCCGCAGGGGGCATTCCCGCCCCCGCCTCCGCAGGGCGCGTACCCCGCGGGCGCGCATATAGAGTACGACGCCGCGGGCAACCCTATTCTCGTCGAATACGAGGAGGAATACGTGGAGGAAGTCCCGCCCGATTCCGCCGACGCAAACGCTTCGGCGGCGGCGCAAACCCCGCCCTTTGTTAACGCGGGGGCTTTTCCGCCCCCCGCCGGAGCCTACCCGCCGCCTGCGGGGGCTTTCCCGATTCCCCCCGCGGGAGCCCAGCCCATGGGCAGGAGCGTTTTGGGAGACCAAACAGTGGTTCAAAAATTTTCCGAGGGCGACGTAAAGTTCGAGGAAAACTCAAAGGCCGAAAAGCGCAACCAGACGCGGCAGGTTCTTTTTAGGTTTTTCCTGTTTATAATTGTCGCCGGCGCGCTGTTTTTCGGGGCGTACAAATCGTACAGCATTCTCGTCCCCAAAAAATCTATAGACGAGATTTTGAAGGAAAGCGAAATCCGCACGCAAAAGATTCTTTGGCGCCTCGGCGACGCCCGCGCAAGCAACATCGTCCGCGACTTCTACATTAAAAGCGGCGGAATCGACGCCGCCGGGAAGGTTTACGACAAGGTTTTGCAGGGCACAATGCAAACCGGCATAAACATAACGTCTTTTTTGTGCATAGAAAAACGCGGCCGCGCCTATTTGAAAACGGGCGACGACGCCGTGCTTTACTACCTGCTCAACGAGGCCGACTCAAGCGGCAAGATGCTTGAAACCTCCTCCGTGCTCGGCAAGTCGGAGCGCATATCCCAAAACCTTTCCGCCGCGCTTTGCGCGCTCGTTTTCTTCGACGAAATTTTGCGCATGGAGGCGTTCTCCAATACAAGCCGCGAAAAAAACCCCTTCACCTACGCGGGGGTCGAGAAAAACGGCGACGGCTCTTTCGACGTTGTCGAATACAAAAAAGACCAGACCGTATTTAGGTATTTTTTCGACGTTTCCTCGGGAATGCTCTCTCAAAAAATAGTCGAATCCAACGGCGTTAGCGCAAGGGTCGTCTACGATGACTACGCCTATTTCGGGGAGGTCATGTACCCGCGCAAGCGCGCGGTTTTCTTAAACGGCGTCCGCTACGGCACCGCGAAAATCGACGAAATCTCCCTGAACCGCGATTTGATGTTCCCCAGATAATTTTTTAAAGACATGGAAGACAAAAAAGTACCGCTTTTCGATTTAAAAAAACAATACAAGGGCATACGCGAGGAAGTCCGCGCCGTGTTCGACAAAGTGCTCGACAGCCAAATGATGATTGGCGGCGAGTACGTCGCGAGCCTTGAGGAAAAAGTCGCGCAATACTGCGGCGCGGAGGCCG
>JAGBOM010000213.1 GCA_017633865.1 Opitutales bacterium | reverse complement strand
GTTTTGGAGGGTGCCGCGCACGATTTTTTGGGAGTGTTCGTTTTCGCCCTCCACTTTCGGGCGGTTTGACATCGCGAGCCTGTCTGGATTTTCCTGCGCGGCCTTTTGGTTTTTGAAGGACTCAAGCGGGGTGTTTAAGGGCGTTTCGGAGTTGGCGTCGGGGTTCGCCTCGACGTACTGCGGGAGCTTGAACTTTTCGGCGGGCGGCTCGACGAACTCTATTTCGACCTCTTCGGGGCTTTCGATTTTTGAAAAAGTCAAAAGATGCGAGGCGGCGAAAAACGCCGAGGCGTGCGCCAAAAGCGTAAGCAGCAGGCTCAAAAATATCGCGCGGAAATCCGTGCGGGTTTTCCAAAGGATAATTTGCGCGGCTCGGGCGCGGCCTGGGCTTTTTTCGTCCATTTATTTTTCGCAAAAGAAGTCGGGGTCTTTTTTGAAGGCGAGCTTTAGCAGCTTTTTTACGAGCGAGCAGGGCAAGCCCATGACGTTTTCAAAGTCCCCATCGATTTTTTCTATGATAAGCCCGCCGAACTCCTGCGCGGCGTAGGCCCCCGCCTTGTCGAGCACGTTTACTTTTTCGATGTAGCTTTCGATTTCGGAGTCCGCCAGATTTTTAAAGCTCACGCGGCTTTCCTCGACGTCGGAAATTTTCACGCCCAAACTTTCGCAGACAACCGCAACAGCCGTAAAAACCGAGTGCGTTTTGCCCCGCAGCGCGCGCAGCATGCGAAGGGCGTCGGCCTTGTCGGAGGGCTTGCCGAAAACCGTTCCGCCAAGCACGACGATTGTGTCCGCGCCGAGAACCGCGCTTGTAGGGTTTTGCGCGGCGATTTGCGCTGCTTTTAAGACGGCGTTTTGCCTCGCGAGCTCTACGGGGTTCGGGCATTCATCTTGCGTAAGCTCGGCCGCCGCCGACGGCATTGCCTCGAAGTTGAAGCCGTGGCGGGCGAGCAGCTCCTTCCTGCGGGGCGAGGCGGAGGCGAGAATTATTTTATTGCTAAAAACGCTCATAGGTTAGATATATTGCCAAGTTTTTAGAAAATGAAAAGAATTTTAGAGATAAAAAACATGGCTTTTATAACGGCGTCGAAGCGGATTTTAAACGGCGTCGATTGGAATGTCGAAAACGGGGAAAGGTGGGCTCTTTTGGGCGCGAACGGCGCGGGAAAGACTTCGCTAATGTCCACAATTTGCGGGCTGAACTATTTAAGCGGCGGCGAAATGAGCGTCTGCGGCAAAAAATATTCCGAGTGCGACTGGAGCAAAATCAAGGAGAGAATCGCGATAGTAAGCGCGGGCATAAACCGCCATATCGAGCCTACGGAAACCGTTTTGGAGACCGTCGTAAGCGGAGCCTACGCCATGGTGAACTTTTGGGGAGAGGCCTCGGAGGCCGTCTGCCGCAGGGCGGTGCGCAAAATGCGCGGCATGAAAATCGAGCGCCTCGCGCCGTGTTTAATGGGCGACATCTCAAACGGCGAGCGCCAGAGGGTGCTAATCGCGAGAGCCCTAATGATAAACCCGAGCGTGCTCTTTTTGGACGAGCCCTGCAGCGGCCTCGACCCCGTCGCGCGAGACAAGTTCGTGTCGTTTTTAAACGAAATCGCCAAGGCCGAAAAAATCCCCGCGATAGTTCTTGCCACGCACTATCTGGAGGAAATCCCGCCGTCTTTTACGCACGCTCTTATTTTAAAGGACGGCAAAACCCTCGCCGCGGGAAAAATCGGGGACGTTGTAAATTCCGAAAATTTGAGCGCGGCCTACGGGGCAAAATGTGTCGTTTACCGCAGAAACGGCAGGTTTTTTCTGCGCGCGGAAAATGTTTAGCGGGTGCGGAGTTCTTTGCAACTCTATGAAATTTAGCGCGTTGCGAACAAAATAAAAAATTGTTCGGATAAAAACGCGGCTTTTGAAATCAATATTGTTGACAAGCAAAGCCCTCTTTCTTTATCGTATCCATTAAATAGTACTGTTTAGTACACATAACAATAAAATCAAAACTCTTAAAAAGGAATCACGACAATGGGCAAAGAATATTTTCCCGGAATCTCCAAAATAAAATTCGAAGGCAAGGATTCAAAAAATCCCATGGCTTTCCACTACTATGACGCCGAAAAAGTCATAAAGGGCAAGAAGATGAAAGACTGGCTCAAGTTCGCCATGGCCTGGTGGCACACCCTTTGCGCCGAAGGCGCCGACCAGTTCGGCGGCGGCACAAAATCCTTCCCGTGGAACGGAGCCGCCGACCCCGTCGAAGCCGCCAAGAACAAGATGGACGCGGGCTTTGAATTCATGCAGAAAATGGGCATCGAATACTACTGCTTCCACGATGTAGACCTCGTAAGCGAGGCCGCCACAATCGAGGAGTACGAAAAGAATTTGAAGGAAATCGTCGCCTACGCAAAGCAGAAGCAGGCAGAAACCGGCATCAAGCTTTTGTGGGGCACAGCCAACGTTTTCAGCCACAAGCGCTACATGAACGGCGCCGCCACAAACCCCGACTTCAACGTAGTCGCCCGCGCCGCGGTTCAAATCAAGAACGCAATCGACGCTACAATCGCCCTCGGCGGCACAAACTACGTTTTCTGGGGCGGCCGCGAAGGCTATATGAGCGTCCTTAACACAGACCAGAAGCGCGAAAAGGAGCACCTCGCAAGAATGCTTACGGCGGCTCGCGACTACGCCCGCGCAAACGGCTTTAAGGGCACCTTCCTCATCGAGCCCAAGCCCATGGAGCCCTCAAAGCACCAGTACGACGTCGACACCGAAACGGTTATCGGATTCTTGAAGGCTCACGGCCTCGAAAAGGACTTCAAGGTAAACATCGAAGTCAACCACGCCACCTTGGCCGGCCACACCTTCGAGCACGAGCTCCAGGTCGCCGTTGACAACGGCATGCTCGGCTCCATCGACGCCAACCGCGGCGACTACCAGAACGGCTGGGATACCGACCAGTTCCCCATCGACCAGTTCGAGCTCGTACAGGCCATGCTTCAGGTTGTCCGCAACGGCGGCTTCGGCAACGGCGGCACGAACTTCGACGCCAAGACCCGCCGCAATTCGACGGATCTCGACGACATCTTCATCGCCCACATCGCCGGCATGGACGCCATGGCCCGCGCTCTTGAAAGCGCCGTCGCCATCATCGACAATTCCCCGCTCTGCAAGATGGTCAAGGAGCGCTACGCCTCCTTCGACTCCGGCAAGGGCAAGGATTTTGAGGACGGCAAATTGTCGCTTGAAGACTTGGTCGCGCACGCCAAGGCCAACGGCGAACCCAAGCAGACAAGCGGCAAGCAGGAGCTTTACGAAGCCATTGTCGCCATGTATTGCTAATTTTAAAACCGAAATTTTTGAAAGGGCTTTGGGGTTTCCCAAAGCCTTTTTTTTGCGCCGATATTTTTTGGGGGGGCGCGGCGGCGGCGAGTCCGCAAAATTTTTTTGCGGGGGAAAGAGAAAAATCCGCCCTAAAAAAAAGGCGGAAATGCGGCGGGCAAAAGCGGCAAAAAACAGCCCCTTGTTTCGCAAGGCGCGGGGCGGGGAATTTTCCGCGGAGGGGGCTATCCTATTTCAATTTCGCCAAGGGCGATTTTTCTTACGACCCCGGGCAGGAGCTTGTGCTCGGCGGCGTGGATTTTTTCGGTAAAGCTTTCGAGGGTGTCGCCGGGCAGCCTTTCGACTTTCGCGTTTGCGATGATTTCGCCGCCGTCAAGCTCTGCGCTTACAAAATGGACCGTGCAGCCCCCGAAGCGGTCGCCCGAATTCCACGTTTGCCCGATTGCGTCTATGCCTTTATATTTGGGCAAAAGCGAGGGGTGCAGGTTTATGATTCTGCGCTCGTACGGCCTAATCATTTCGGGCGAAAATATGCGCATGAATCCCGCCAGCACGATTAGGTCGGCAGAGTAAAAAGAGAAGTTCTCAAGGTAGAGGCATTCGCCCTCATTGGAAAAGCGCGCGCCCTTTCTTTGCGGGTCGAGGTAGACGCTTTTTACGCCGAGGCTTGCGGCGACGCCGAGGGCGGGGGCGTCGGCGTGGTCGCTGACAAGGGCGCAGACTTCGCTGTTCGGGATTTGTCCGCTTTTTACGCCTTCAATTATGGCCTTGGCGTTCGAGCCTCGGCCGCTTGCCAAAATCAAAATCTTCATTCTAAAAATATATGCCCTGCAAGACGAAGGTGGCTTCGGATTTTTCAAGAGCCTTTTTGCAGGCGAGGTTTACTGCGTCGGGGTTTGAAATGTCGGTTATAAAAATTTCGATTGGCGCGCCCGCCGATTTTTCCAGAACGAGGGGCTTGCCGGAATTGTCCGCGTAGCGGCATTTGCCGATTTTTACGCGTATGAATTTGAAGCCGTTTTTATCGGCAAAGTTAATCGAGTTTTTTAGGCCTTCGATAAACTCCTTGAGGTTGTAGACGTAGCCTTTTTCGCGCAGGCAGAACATTTCCCCAATATCGGCGTCGACGGAGGTTATCGCGAGCTCGCCCTTCAGCATGGGCAGCCTTTCAACGCCCAAGTCCAGCCTGTTTACGCGCAGGAATTCCCGCTTTTCAAAATCGCGCCGGTTTGTGATTGAGACGTTGCGCATGCGGATTTTTCCGTCCCAAAACAGCGTGAAAATCTTGTCCGCGCCAAGCGAAAACCCCGTGCCGTTATAGACGGACTGCTTGAAGGAGCGCGGGTAGCGCACTGAAAAAACCGCGGTAAAAAACAAAAGCACAGCCGCCGCCGCCAACATCGCCGCGGCCATGGTGGAGGCCAGCGCCTTTATCGGATTTCTTTTTATAAGCAGCAGGTAATGCTTGAACATATTTTTTTATTCCCTAATTTGCCCGTCGCCGAAAATCTTGTATTTGTAGGAGCAAAGCTCCGCAAGCCCCATGGGGCCCCTTGCGTGGAGCTTGTCTGTAGAAATTCCTATTTCCGCGCCGAGGCCGAACTCGAAGCCGTCTGTAAACCTTGTGGAGGCGTTCCAATAGACGCAGGAGGAGTCGACCGCGTTTAAAAAATATTCGGCGTTTTTGGCGCAGGAGCTTACGATTGCGTCGGAGTGGCCGGAGGAGTGGGCGTTTATGAAATCCGCAGCCTCCTTAACCCCGCCCACAAATTTTGCGGAGATTTCAAGCGAGCAGTATTCCGTCTCAAAATCATCGTCGGAGGCGGGCTCGGCGTTTACGCCGTTTGCGGCGAGATATTCCCGCGCCTCGGCGTCGGCCTTAAATTTTACCCCGCGCGCGATGAGGGCCTTGGCGATTTCCGCCATGAAGGGCTTTACTGCGGAGCTTACGAGGAGGTTTTCGGCGGCGTTGCAGGCCGACGGGCGCTGGCATTTCGCGTTTACGGCGATTTCGACAGCGGTTTTAAGGTCCGCAAACTCGTCGATATAGACGTTGCAGACGCCCTTGTAGTGCTTGATTACGGGGATTGTCGAATTTTGGACGACGAACCTTATCAGGCTTTCGCCGCCTCTGGGGATAATGCAGTCGATAAATTTGTCGAGCTTTAAAAGCGTGTTCATTGCGGCTCTGTCGCAGGTAGGCACAATCTGGACGCAGTCGCCGTCAAGCCCCGCCTTTTCGAGAGCCTCGCGCACGAGCCCGGCCAAAAACATATTTGAATTGAACGCCTCTTTGCCGCCGCGCAGAATGGAGGCGTTGCCGCTTTTTAGACAGAGGGCCGCGCAGTCTATAGTAACGTTCGGGCGGCTTTCGTAAATTATGGCGATTACGCCGATGGGCGTGCGCGTTTTTTCGATTTTCAGGCCGTTGGGGCGGACTTTTGAGTCGATAATTTCGCCGACGGGGTCGGGGAGGGCGGCGACCTGTCTTACGCCTTCGGCCATTGCGGAGATTCTCGCCGGCGTGAGGGTGAGCCTGTCTTTAAACGCGCTTGAAATTCCGGCCGCCCCGTTCAGGTCTTTTTCGTTTTCGGCGATTATTTGATTTTGGCTTTTTTCGATTAAGTCCGCCAAAATGTTAAGGGCGGAGTTTTTTTGGGCCGTCGAGGCGGCGGCGAGCTTCAATGCCGACGCGCGCGCGTTTTTCGCGATGTTTATAACGGTTTCTTCGAGGTTCATACTCTTGTAAATTCGGTTAAAAATTTCTTGCGGGCTTCGATTTCCGCAAGCCCCGCGTTTTCGAGCTTGTCGCTCGAGAAAGACTCCACCGTAAGCGAGGCCACCGCCGTGGCGGAGAGCATCGCGCGCTTTATCCCCGTAAACGACGAGTCCGCCGAGGCCGCTATCTGCCCGATAAGCGCCCCCGCGAAGGAGTCGCCCGCGCCGGTTGGGTCGTAGAGCGAGCGCACGGGGTAGGAGGGGATTGTGAACATTCCGTCTTTGTGGAAAAGCACCGCGCCGTTCTCGCCCTTTTTAATGATTGCGCTTTCCGCGCCGAAGCTTGAAAGGAGCATGTCTCCGGCGCTTATAACGTTGCTTTCCCCCGTGAGCTGGCGGGCTTCGGAGTCGTTTAAAATAAGGAGGTTTGCGCGCTTGATGAGCGAGCGCAGCTCGGGGTTCGCGATTTCAATCCAAAGGTTCATCGAGTCCAGAACCGTGAAGGCGGGGGCTCGGACGCCGTCCAGAAATTTCGCCTGCGAGCGGGGGCTCGTGTTGGCGAGCAGGATGTATTTGCCGTTTTTGGCGTTTTCGCCGAGCTTGGGCTCGTAGTTGTCGTAAATTTCGGTGCGGACTTCGAGGGTGTCGCGGTTGTTGAAATTGTCGTAGTATTTGCCGCGCCAGAAGAAGGTTTTTTGCGACGGGTCCCTTTCGATAAGGGAGGTGTCGACGCCGCGTTTTTGCAGGCGCAGGATGTCGGCCTCGCGGAAGTCGGCGCCGATTTTGCTCGCTATGCAGGCGGGCGCGAAAAACGAGCACGCGAGCGCCGCGTACGAGGCCGAGCCGCCGAGGATATAGTCCGCCTTGGCGAACGGGGTTTCTATGCAGTCGTATGCGACGCTGCCGTAAATAAAAACGGGGTCTTTATTCATTATTTATGCAATCTAAATTAAAGAGTCTGTCTTTCAAGCAAAAAGAGGTTTTTTGATGTTTCTAAAGTTTGCTTTTGGGCGAGCTTTTTTACGTTTTTGAAGAGGGAGATTGCGATGGCTGTTGGGCGGCGTTATGGCCTATTTTCTTTCGGGGGAGGCCGACATTTCAAAGGAGAGAGTCCCGCCTTTTAGGATGTCGGAATGTGTTATTTTTTGCGAAACGGGCTTGCCGTTAAGCTTTGCGCTTTTGACGTATTTATTGGCGGCGGAAAAGTTTTTCGCCTTTACAAAAAGCGTCTTGCCGTTCGGGAGCTTTATTTTTGCGGATTTTACCTGCGGGGCGCCGAGAACGTATTCGGCGTCGGCCGGGCTTAGGGGGTAAAAGCCCAGCGCGCTAAATACGTACCAGGCGCTCATTTGCCCGCAGTCGTCGTTGCCGCAGAGCCCGTCGGGCTTGGCGCGGTAGAAGCGGCCGCAAATTTCGCGCGCGAGCTCCTGCGTCCGTTCGGGCGCGCCCGCGAGCGCAAAAAGATACGCGATATGGTGGCTCGGCTCGTTGCCGTGGGCGTACTGGCCGATTAGCCCCGTGGCGTCGGCGGCGAATCCCGCGCCCTCGATTTTTTCGGGCGCCTCAAAAAGGGCGTTTAGCCGCTTTGCGAAAATTTCGTTTCCGCCGTGCATTTTTATGAGCTCCTGCGGGTCTTGCAAAACGTGCCACGAATACTGGATTGCGTTCGCCTCCACATAGTCGCGCCCGCAGCCGCCCGCCTGCGGGTATTTAAATTCGTCGAAGGGCTCCCGCCACTTGCCGGCGGAGTCTTTGCCGCGCATAAAGCCGGTTTCGCGGTCGAAGATGTTTTTGTAGGACTGCGCCCTTTTGTCGAAAATTTCGGCGGTTTTAAAATCGCCGTTTAAGCGGGCGAGGAGGGCGACGCAGTGGTCGTCGTACGAGTGCTCGAGGGTTTTCGCGGCGGAGGCGCGGGGCGTTTTGTCGAGCGGGAAGTACCCGCAGTTTATGTAGGGGAGCATATTTTCCGCGTTCGAGGTTGAAACGCAGGCGTTTAGGGCGCGGCCAATGTCAATTTTTATGCCTTTTGCCGCGTATTCGGCGAGGACGGGAATGGCGTGGTTGCCTATCATGCAGTAGTTTTCGCGCCCCCAGAGCGTCCAGATTGGAAGGCGGCCTGCGACCTCGAAATGCCTCAGCATGGAGTCCGCAAAAATTTCGGATTCGGCGGGGGCGAGCAGGCAGTAAAGGCTGTTTGCGGCGCGGAAAGTGTCCCAAAGCGAGAAGGTGGAGTAGTATTTTTTGCTTTGCGATTTCGAGATTTTGCCGTCCGCGCCGCGGTACGCGCCGTCGGCGTCGGCTATGTTGTTGGGCTGGATAAAGGCGTGGTAGAGGCAGGTGTAGAAGTTCGTTTTTGTTTCGGCGTCGGCGTCTATTTTTATTTTTTCGAGAATATCTCTCCAGCTTTTTTGAGTTTTGGCCTTGGCCTTTTCAAAATCGACCCCGTCAGCCTCCGCTTTCAAATTCTTAATAGCCCCCTCCTCGGAGGTTGTGGAAAGCGAGATTTTTAGGTCGAGAATTTTGGGCGAGCCTTTGGGGAAATCGAATTTAAAAGCGTAGCGGGCGGATTTTTCCCCGCCGTTTTTAATCGGGAGCTTTTCGACGCTTGCGGCGGGGCGCGAGAACGACATCGCGAAGAACGTTTCGCGCTCGACCCACATTTTGCTCTTTCGCCCGCCCGTAAAAAGCGTCGGGGAAACTTTGTTTAAGACGGGGTCGAAGGCGTTGTAGGTGCTAATCCATTCGGCGGAAATTATGCCGTGCTGGAGATCCAGAACCAGCATGGGGTTTTCGCCGTCGAAGCGGATTTTGTAGAAGGCGGTTCGGTTTAGGGCGGTGATTTCGACGTTCGCCTTAGCGTCGTTTAAATAGACGCGGTAGTAGGCGGGCTCGGCGAACTCGCTTTTTTTGTCGAAGGAGCTTGAGAAGTCGCCGTCTTTTTGGGAGGCGTCAATGGGCATGATTGCCGCGTCGCCCAAATCGCCGCAGCCCGTGCCGTTTAGGTGGGTTTGCGAAAACATGTTTATGCGGGCGTCCTCGCAGTTGTAGCCGGAGCAGTAGCGCCACGAGCTGTTGCCCGTGTCGGGCGAGGCCTGCACAAGGCCGAGCGGGGCGCAGGCTCCGGGGAAGGTGTGGCCGTTGTAGGCCGTGCCGATAAACG
>JAGBOM010000212.1 GCA_017633865.1 Opitutales bacterium | reverse complement strand
TGGAAGAGCTTTTTAAAGGGCTCGGGGCTTTTTACTATGCCGCAGTCGAACAGAACCTTGTGCCAGAACCGCGCGTACAGAAGGTGCAAAACCGCGTGCTCGGCGCCGCCTATGTAAAAGTCGGGCGTGCCCCAGTATTTTTCGGCCTCCTCGGAGATGGGGCGTTCGGAATTTTTGGGGTCGCAGTATCTTAAATAGTACCAGCAGGAGCCCGCCCACTGCGGCAGTGTGTTTGTTTCGCGGCGGGCTTTGGCCCATTCGGAGCCTTCGGGCTTGGGCTGTGTTTGCGGGACGGTTTCGCCCGTTTTTATATTTACATATACGTTAATCCAGTCCGCGGCGTTGGCGAGCGGGCTTTCGCCCGTGCCCGAGGGCATATAGGTTTTGATTTCCGGAAGCTTTAGCGGCAGGAATTTTTCGGGAAGCGGAAGCGCGCAGAGCGTCTCGCCGCCGTCCGAAACGTACGAAACGGCCTTTTCTGGAAGCCCTTTCCAGCCGCGGCTTTTCGCGGCGGCGTAGGCGGATTCGGAAACCCACAGAATCGGGAAGGGCTCGCCCCAGTAGCGTTGGCGCGAGAAGAGCCAGTCGCGAAGCTTGTAGTTTACGGAAAGCTTGCCAATGCCTTTTCCCTCCAAAAATTTTGTGATTTTCGCCTTGCCCTCGAGGCTCGGAGTGCCGTCGAACTGCCCGGAGTTCACCATCACTCCGGTGTCGCAGAAGGGCAGGGGGATGTCGTTGCCGTCGGCGTCTTTTTTGCCTATCACGCGGACAATCGGGATATTGTATTTTACTGCGAATTCGTAGTCGCGCTCGTCGTGCGCGGGCACTGCCATAATCGCGCCCGTGCCGTAGCTCATCAAGACGTAGTCGCCCACCCAAATCGGGATTTCCGCGCCGGTAATCGGGTTTATAGCGTAGGAGCCCGTAAAGACGCCGCTTTTGTCTTTTGCAAGATCGGTTCTGTCAAGGTCGCTTTTCGAGGCGGATTTTTTGACGTACTCTTGCACCGCCGCCTCGTTCTCCTTTGTTGTGAGCTTTGGAAGGAGCGGGTGTTCGGGCGCGATTACCATGTAGGTTACGCCGCACATGGTGTCGGGGCGCGTGGTGAAAATCTTCAGCTTTTCGTCGAGCCCCTTTATGGCGAAATCGGCCTCGGCGCCCTCGCTTCTGCCTATCCAGTTTGTTTGGAGGCGTTTGGTGGATTCGGGCCAGTCCAAATCTTTGAGTCCCGCCAGAAGCTTGTCGGCATAGGCTGTGATTTTCAGAACCCACTGCCTCAGCTTGCGCCTTTCGACGGGGTGTTTTCCGACTTCGCTTTTGCCGTCTATCACCTCTTCGTTTGCCAAGACCGTGCCGAGGGCGGGGCACCACCAGACGGGCTTTTCGTCAACATAGGCGAGGCCGCGCTCAAAGAGCTTCAGGAAAATCCACTGCGTCCACTTGAAGTATTCGGGGTCTGTGGTGTTGATTTCCCTGTCCCAGTCTATGCCGAACCCTATGGATTTTATTTGGCGGCGGAAATTGTCGATGTTCTTGCCCGTTGTTATCGCGGGGTGCGTGCCCGTTTTAAGGGCGTACTGCTCGGCGGGCAGGCCGAAGGCGTCCCAGCCCATGGGGTGGAGGACGTTGAAGCCCTTGGCGCGCTTGTAGCGCGCGAGAATGTCGCTTGCGGTGTAGCCCTCGGGGTGGCCTATGTGCAGACCCGCGCCGGAGGGGTAGGGGAACATGTCGAGTATGTAGTATTTCGGCCTTGAGGGGTCGAGCGGGGCTTGGAACGTTTTGAATTCGTCCCAAAATTTTTGCCAGCGTTTCTCGATTTTTGTAAAGTCGTATTCTGCGGAGGAATTTTCCATAGTATAAAATAAATGTTAAAATTATAATACTATGGCCGATTTTATCGGAAGGTCAAACAGTTTTATATCGATTTGCGTTTCCGAAAAGTTTTGCGGGCGGGCGGATTTTTCGGCGAAAGAAAAATATTTTTTGGCCGAAAGGCAAATTTTTCGTTGCAAAAAGTTTCATTTGTGGGATTTTAGTATGCTATGAAAAATTTTTCAATGATTGCCTTGGCTGCCGCGTCTTTTTTGATGTTCGGCTGCGAAACCAACGTCGCCGTCGATTCCTCCGCGAATCCCGTGGGTTGCTACAACCTGACCGACGGCATCTTCAAGGGCGAAATCGCGGGCTCGCCCACAAGCGTGTTCAAGGCGGCCAACGCCGCTTTGGAAAAGGACTTGGGCTTTATGTGCACGGGCTTCCAGCCTAAGGATCCGCTAAAACAGAAAATCAAGGCGCGCATGCGCGACGACAGGCTCGTGGTTGTGACGATGACGCAGGTCGAGCCCGGCCTTACGGCGGTTGAAATCGACGTGGACGACAGCGACCTCATGACATCCCACAAGATTTTTAACGCCATCGCAAGGCGCTCCAACAAGCGTTAGCGTAAAAATTATGCCAAGCTTCGATTTCGGAGCCCTCTTGCCATACTATACGGAATTCAAGACCGGGGGGCTTTTGGCTTGCGCGTACGCGTCGGGCGCAATATCGTGCGCGGCGGCGTATTTGTCTTGCAGGTATTTTAACTCGGCGCTCGCCTTCGAGAGAGTCGCGGCGTTTTGCTTTTTGGCAAGCGGAGTTCTGTGGCTTGCGCCGCTCTTGCCGCTTTTCGACAAAAAGTATTTGGATTTTCAGCTTGCGGTTCTGGTTCTCGCGGCGCTGCCCGCGTCAAAGCTCATACACGGGCTTTCGTGGGGGAGGGCGTGCGCGGTTTGGGCGCCTTTCGCGGCGACGCAGTTTGGAACGTATCTATATCTCGCAAAATATTTTTAAAAAAATATGCCCTTTGACGCCCTTGAATTTACGAAGGAACTTATTGCCGTTCCAAGCGTTTCGGCGGACTCCTCTAAAGCGGCGGAGGTCGCAAGATGCGCGGGCATAATTTCCGAAAGGCTGAACTCGCTCGGCTTTGAGGCGGTTGTGGAGCGCACTCCGCTGCACCCCATTGTGTGGGCGAAGCGCGCGTCAAAGTCGGGCAAGGCTAATCTTAGGGTACTGTGCTACGGCCACTACGACGTCCAGCCGGTAGACCCTGTTGAAAAGTGGATTCTTCCCCCCTTCGAGCCCGTCGTGAAAAACGACAGGCTTTACGGCAGGGGCAGCGCCGACAACAAGGGGCCATTTATGTGCCTCTTCGGCGGGCTTATGAAATTTCTCGAAAAAAACCCCGGCGCGCCCTTGGACGTCGCAATTATGCTCGAGGGAGAGGAGGAAATTTCAAGCCCCTCGATGGCCGAATTCGTCTCGCGCCACGAGGCGGAGCTTAAAGGCTACGACGCCGTTTTAATTAGCGACACCTCAAGCCCGACCGAAGACCAGATTGTAATCACAACGGGCTTAAGGGGCGTGTTGAGCTTCGACGTAAGGCTTGTCGGCCCGAATAGCGACGTCCATTCGGGAATGTTCGGCGGCGCGGTTTATAACCCCATTCAGGCGATGTCCGAAATTTGCGCCTCGCTCCACTCCGCGGACGGGCTTGTGAATGTGGAGGGCTTTTACGACGGCGTTATTCCCGCCGCCGATTGGGAGAGGCGCGACATCGCAAAATCCCCCTTCGGCGACGAGGAAATCAAAAAAAGCCTCGGACTCGAATATTTGTACTCTCAAAAGGGCGCTACCCCCTCGGAGGCTCTAAGGCTTTTGCCGACGCTGGAGTTTACGGGCATAGGCGGCGGCTATCAGGGCGAGGGCAACAAGTCCGTAATTTCTTCGGAATGCTTTTTTAAGGTCTCGATAAGGCTTGTGCCGAACCAAAACGGCGAGCGTGTTTACGGCCTTGTTAGGCGCGCGATAGAAAGCCGCTGCCCCAAAGGAGTAAAGGTGTTCGTCGGCGAGCCCGACGGCATTGGCGACGCCTACTGCGTTTTGCCGCCCGACAGAGACGGCGCGCCGAATCCGTACCCGGAGGCTCTCGCGAAAATTTTCCGCTCGATAGACTCGGCAATCGCGAAGAACTTCGGCAACCCCCCGCTTTATTTAAGGGAGGGCGGAAGCATTCCGCTACTATCAATGCTTAAAAAGCGCGCCGGGCTCGACTGCGTTATGACGGGGCTTTTCACGCCCGCCGACAACCTCCACGCGCCGAACGAATCTTTCTCGCTAAAAACCATGCGCCGCGCGATAAACGCTTATTGCGATATGTTTGAAAGCGCCCTAAAATAAAATGATTACCTGCACGAAAAAGTACGCCGACATCCCCTTCGCGCACCGCCAGCATCTGCACGACGGGCACTGCTCTTTCGTGCACGGGCACAAC
>JAGBOM010000211.1 GCA_017633865.1 Opitutales bacterium | reverse complement strand
CTGTCTGGAGTTTTTCTAACCTCTTTTACGACATTTAAAAGCTTGTCGGCCGTGCCGCTTGGGGCGTCATTTTTAAAATGGTGGTGCATCTCGACAATCTCGACGTCGCTTTCAACGGGCAGAATTTGCGCGGCGATTCTCGTAAGGTAGTTTAGAAGGTTTACGCCCACCGAGTAGTTGCCCGCCCAGACTACGGGGATTTCAGAAGTCGCTTTTAAAATTTCGGCTCGCTGTTCGGCGCTGTGGCCCGTGGTGCCGATTACGAGAGGCTTTTTGTTTTCGGCGCAGAGATTGGCGAGCGCGGCAGTGGCGTCTCTAAAAGAAAAGTCGATAACAACGTCGCAGCCATTTATGAATTTGGAGGCATCGTCGCCCATGTCGCAGGCGGCGAAAATTTCGCAGCCGGGGGTTGCGCTTGCCGCTTCTATAATGGCGCGGCCCATTCTGCCTTTGCAGCCGTTTAGCAGGATTTTTACATTCATAAGTTAAATCAAATTGAGGTTTAGCATTGTCTGCATGAGCTTTTCGCGGTGCGCCTGCGCCATTTTGCAAAGCGGAAGCCTTACCGCGGAAGTCTTGATGAGCCCCGCCTTTGCGAGGGCGAACTTTGCCGGAACGGGATTGGGCTCGATAAAAAGATCCTTAAAGAGGTCGTGAAGCTTTTTGTCCAAAGCCTCGGCCTTCGCCCAGTCGCCGCTGTTGGCGGCCTTTACGAGCTCCGCCATTTGCGCGGGAACGATGTTTGAGGCCACGCTTACAACGCCTTTTGCGCCGTTTTTCATAAATTCCACCGTAAGGCCGTCGTCGCCGCTAAGAATGTCCATCCTTCCCGCCGCCTTCGCGTACATGTCCTTCACCTTTTCGGTTTTGCCGCCCGCCTCTTTAATAGCCATAAAGTTCGGGAAGGCGTCGCGCAGGCGCAGGGCTGTTTCGTTTTCAATCTGGATTCCGCACCTGCCGGGAATCGAGTAAAGAACAATAGGGCGCTTCGTGATTTTCGCGACTTCCGAGAAATGCAAAAACACGCCTTCCTGCGTGGGCTTGTTGTAGTAGGGGGCGACGATTAAGTACCCGTCTACTCCGATTTCCTCGCACTCTTTTGTCATCTCGACGGTTTCGGCGGTCGAGTTCGAGCCCGTCCCCGCGATTACCCCGATTCTGCCCGCGGAAAAGCCGGCTATCTTTCGGATTACGTCCATGTGCTCCCTCGGCGTAAGCGTGGGGGATTCCCCCGTCGTGCCGACGGCCACCACGCCGTCAACCCCGCCTTCAACCTGCGTTTCAACAAGACGCTCCAAAGAAGCGTAGTCAACACTGCCGTCCTCGTTCATGGGAGTTACGATGGCGGTCCATACACCTGAAAATTCCTTTATTGTCATAATATAAGCTTCTAAGAAAAAACACTTCGCCCGCGTTTTTCAATACTTTTTAAAGATTTGATTTCGCCTTGAAAAATTCGTAAACTTTCAAAAACGACGGCGTAAATTTTTCGGGATTTTCCTTCGCGAGTTTTTCAAAATCGGAAATCTTCGCCCATTCGACAGAGTCCACCTCGTCGGGCGGGGTTTTGAATTCGCCGTTAAACACGATAAAATAGACCCCGGTAAACTCGTTGCCCGTCTCTTTGCAGGCGGGGATTTTGCCCACTTTTTGAAATTTTGAAAATTCGATTTCCACCCCGAGCTCCTCCCGCGTCTCCCTTACGAGGGCGGCCTCGTAGCTTTCGCCCGCGTCGACGTGCCCCGAGCACGAGGTCGTGTAGGCGAGGGGGTAGGAGTCTTTTTTCTTTGAGCGCTTTTGCAGCAAAATCGAGCCTTTGCCGTCTAAAAATACGGCGTGGACCGCCCTGTGCATAAGCCCGTTTTCGTGTATGAAGCCGCGGGTGTTTTGCGAGACAACGTTGTCGCTTTCGTCAACGACGTCGAAAACTTCGCTGGAGTTTTGGCCTGAAGATTTTTCCATAAGGCTATTTTAAAACTTTGCGGAATTTGACTTTTTGCAAATCGCTCTCGCCGAGCCCAAGCTGGCGGGCGTATTTAAAAATGGCGGGGCTTTCGATTGTCGGAAAGCCGTTTTGAACCCTCGCGGCGTTCAGGCATTCAAGGCCCACGGCGTCGAGGGCGACGGGGTCGGAGGAGAGCAGAACCAAGTTTTCGCCCGAGCAAAACCGAGCGTTAAAGACGTTCGCGCCCACATACTGAAAGCGCTTCAGCGCAAGAACCGAGAAAATCATCGACGAGTTAAGCTCGGGAATCGCCGCGCACTCGGCGAGCGCGATGGGGGCGTTCGCGGGGCTCTGAAAGAACCTTTCGTTGTTCGACATATTCCAGATTGTGGCGTTTCCGAGCGCGCCGCAAACGCCGATTCCCGGCAGGTCGGTGAGAACGGGCAGGTTTATCCAAAAATCCACGGTTAAAAAAAGCGGGACGGGCAGATAGCTTTTGCGCCCCTCGAGCTCGGTTTTTTCGGAGGGGCTTTCGGCGGAGTAGTTGAGGTCGCGCGGCATCAGGGGGTTGTCGTAATACCAGTCGGCGGAAAAATATTCGCCGGACTCTATGTCGATTACGGGCGAGCCCTCGAAATTTTCCGAAACGCCCATTTTGGCCTCCGTATATTTCGGCAGAAATCCGCACTCGCGCAGCCTTCTTTTCGACATGTCCACAATGCAGACGTCGCCCTTTTTGTAGCCCGATTTTTCGAGCCTTTTTATTACGGCTCTTACGAGGCTTGGGGGCGTGGCAAGCCCCGCGCCCGAATTTGTGTAAACTTTTATGCCGACTTTTCCCTTCGCGCCCTTTTCGATTTTTTTGCCGGAAACTTCCTCGAAGGCGCCAAAGAGGGCTTCCACCGCCGCGCCGTAGCCCGAATTATCCGAATCCTTAAGCTCCGCCGCGAAAACCGTATTCGCCGATTTTTCAAAGCCGGCAAGCGCGCAAAAGGCGTCGGCGCAAAAAACAGCCGCCGCGCAAAAAAATATTGTAATGATTGCCGGCAAACTTCGCATATATTTTTTTGGAAATATTATTTGAAAACTACTCGAGTATATGAAATATATTTTAGGAAAGTTTTAATTTTACAAATAAAAAAGTCCGACAAAACCATGCGAAAGACAAATTTTGCGATAAAACCGCTAATACTGGCCGCCCTCTCCGCGGCCTGCGCCTTTGCGCCCGCCTGCAAAGAGCAAACGCCCGAGGAGGCCGAAGCCGCCATAAGAAAGGAGGTCGACGGCGTCGCCACAACCGCGAAACGCCTCGTTTTTGAAAGCAAGCAGGGCTCGGCGATAACCCTTGTCGACTCCGGCATAAAAAAATACGGCGAAAGGCCCGAACTCTTCGAGGCGATGGCCTTGGCCTACGAAACACTCGGCAACGGCGAGCTTTCAGGCACATACTATCTTAAAGCCGCCTCCGCCTCGAAAAATCCCGAACACTTTTTGAAGGCCGCAAAACAGTTTGAAAAGGCGCAGTCGTGGGCCTCGGCAAGCGAGGCTTTGGAGGGATACCTCGCCCTCGAGCCCAAATCCGCCGAAGTTTGGCGGGAGCTCGCGGCCGACTACGAAAGGCAAAACCTTTTTGAAAAAGCCCTGAACGCGCG
>JAGBOM010000026.1 GCA_017633865.1 Opitutales bacterium | reverse complement strand
GAGGAGACTAACCGCAGAATTGTGGACATCATTTCCGACGTAAATATGGCGTATTCCGAGCACGCCCGCCGATACCTTGCCGAATGCGGCCTGCCCCGGGAGCGCACCTACGTTACGGGCTCTCCGATGGCGGAGGTCTTGCGCGCGAATCTCGGCGAAATAAAGTCAAGCGGCGTGCATGGCCGCCTCGGTTTGGAGAAGGGCAAGTACATACTTTTAAGCGCGCACCGCGAGGAAAATATCGACACCGAAAAAAACTTCGTGTCGCTTTTCTCCGCCATAAACGCCATGGCCGAAAAGTACGACATGCCCGTCCTTTACAGCTGCCACCCGCGCTCCAGAAACCGCTTGGCGTCTTCCGGATTCAAGCTGGACAGGCGCGTGATTAGGCAGGAGCCTTTGGGCTTTCACGACTACAACTGCCTTCAGATGAACGCCTTCGCGGTGGTGTCGGACTCGGGCACCCTTCCCGAGGAAAGCAGCTTCTTCGCCTCGATAGGCAGCCCGTTCCCCGCGGTTTGCATACGCACCTCCACTGAGCGCCCCGAGGCGATAGACAAGGGGGATTTTATAATCGCGGGAATCGACGAAAAAAGCCTGCTTCAGGCGGTGGACACGGCCGTCGCGCTTTGCAAAGACGGCCAGCACGGCCTTCCCGTTCCCGACTACGTCGACGAAAACGTGTCGACAAAGGTCGTGAAGATTATCCAGTCTTACGTGGGCATAGTAAACAAGATGGTTTGGCGCAAATTCTAAATTCTTTTTGGGGCCGCCCCTTTCGCGCCGATTAAAAAAGCGGTTTGGAACGGCGTAAAAAATCATGAAAATTCTTCAGCTTTCGATTACCTATACTTTAAGCTCCGACGGGCTGGACTCCGATTTGGCGGAAGCCCTCGCGAAAAACGGGCACGAGGTTTGCGTAGCGGCCATGAGCCCGAAATTTGAATCCCCAAAGGGGACGCTCGCGGATAAAAACGGGGTCGAGGTTCTTTGCGTAAAAACGGGGACAATCCAAAAGGTGTCGAAATACAAAAAGGGGCTAAATTTTATAATGCTGCCCCATATAGTTAAAGGCGCGATAAAAAGGCATTTCGGCAAGAGAAGCTTCGACCTTGTCTTGTTCGAGGCTCCCCCCGTAACCCTGCAAAGCGTGGTTTGGTGGGCGAAAAAATATTTCCGATGCCCGGCGTATTTAATGCAAAAGGATATTTTCCCGCAAAACGCGGTAGACTTGGGCTTCTTTAAAAAAAATTCGCTTCCGTATTTCTATTTTAGAAATCAGGAAAAGAAAATGCTCAAGGCCGCGGACTTTATCGGCTGCATGTCGCAGGCAAATATAGACTATATCCGCGAAAAAAATCCCTACATAAACCCCGAAAGAGTTGAATATTTCCCGAACACAAAAGCGGTGAAGGCGTTTTGCGCGGAGGATAAAGCCGAAATCAGGGCGAAGTTTGGAATCCCGAAAGACGCCTGCGTGTTCCTATTCGGCGGGAATATGGGCAAGCCCCAGAATGTCGAAATAATAAACGGCGCGATTTCCCATTTTTCGGGCGACGAATCCGTATATTTCCTCTTTATAGGCTCCGGCACGGAGGCGGGCAAAATCAAAAATTTCATAGCCCAAATCTCGGCGAAGAACGCGAAGTTTTTGGACTATATGCCAAGGGCAGACTACGAAAGAATCCTGAAAACCTGCGACGTCGGCATAATCTCGCTGTCGCCGAAATTCACGTTTCCGAACTACCCGTCAAAAATACTCTCCTACATGGAGTGCGGCGTTCCCGTGGCGGCGTCGCTCGACAGGTTTACGGACTGCGGCAAGCTCATCGCCGAAGACGCGCAGTGCGGGCTTTTCTCCGACGCGTCAAATCCGGAGGGTTTTTATAAAATTATAAAGACTTTCGCGGAGTCTCCCGAGCTCAGAAGGCGCATGGGCTTAAACGGCCGCAAATACCTGGAGGAAAATTTCGACGTTTCGCGCTCGGTAAAAATTCTCGAGGGGCGATTCGGGAGTTCTCCGCGGCGAATTTAAACGGGGGCTTGAAAATGGCGGCTGTGCCGAAATTTTATGCGAAAATATAAAAATTAACAACTTATTATAAGATGAAAATTGCGTTTGTAGGCGATTATTTTTCCGCAAATAAAGCTATTGTGGACAAGTCTTTATCGGATGCGGATATTACTTGCGTGAATTTGGAGGCTCCTTTGACAGAGCGGACTATATCCATAAATAAAGCCGGCCCTGCCATAAGGGGGAATAAGGCAAACTTTTTGGATTTTGTTTCTATGTTTGAGGGGGATTTGTTTTTTAATCTGGCAAATAACCATATCGGCGATTATGGCGAACATGGCATAGAGGACACTGTAAACGCTATAAAACAGACAAAATCATTCTATTCCGGCGTATCCATCGGGGGAGATATTCCCGGCGTTGTTATAGAGGATAAAAAAGTCGCCTTTGTATCGGTCTGTGAAAGGCAATTTGGAATCTCTCAGTTAGATAAGCTCGGGGCGGCTCCTTTTTCTTTTTCAATTTATTCCAAAATAAAAAAATTAAAAGATTTAGGATTGTTTGTGATTGTCGCGTCTCATTTTGCGGAGGAGATGAACCAATGGATGCCGCCTAAAATAAGGGACTTTTTTAAATCGTTGGTAGACGCTGGCGCGGATATAGTGTATAATACGCACTCTCATGTCCCAAACGGATTTGAGGAATATAATGGCGGCGTAATTCTATATGGAATGGGAAATTTTATATTCAATAGGTCGTTTTGGGCAAAATATAAGTACGCGACGAAATCCGTTATGTATATTTGGGAAAACGGTTCGGTTTCTCATAAATGGATCGAATTTGACGAAAATAATGTTGTTCGGCCAACCGAGCCGATAAACGGCTACATGGAGGATTGCGTTTATCCGTTAAAAGACGATAAAAAGCTTATTGCTCTATGGCAGGAGTACAGCATAAGAAAATATACGCAGACGTATGAAAAATGGATGTGTCCGAATATAGCCCGCAGGCTTAAATGCGTTTTAAGGGCGGTTTTGAAAAAAGATTTTAAATATGCCGGCAGAAGCGGAAATTTGTTAAAATATCATTTGTGGTCGTGCGAATCCCATCGACAAGTTATTGAAACGGCCTTGGGCGTATTGTCCGGAGAGCTTCGCGATTATAGAAACGAGTTCTCCAAAAAAATGCTTGATAAATATTACCAATAATTTCTTTGCGCGTATGAATATTATGTTTTTTAATGTCGGCCCCGTCGCGGAATCTTTCGGCGGAATACAAAGGGTCACGAAATTGCTGGCGGATTTTTTTAGCAAAAAGGGACATAAGGTGTTTTTTTTGTCTTCGTACACTATTGAAGAGTCAAAAAAATTTTATCGCGCCGACACGAGAGGGCTATGCTTTCATCAGAATCAGTATTTTTTGCCGGATTCTTTGAAAAACGGGATTCCCGAATCTGATATAAGCTTTTTTAAGAATTTTCTGGACGAAAATAATATAGATATTCTTATAAACCAGGGCGGGCTTTCCGAGGCCGTATCGGGCTTCGCGTATAATTGCAAGCGGCTGCGCCCGAGTATCAGGCTGTTTTCGGTAATCCATTCTACAATATTAAACAAATTCGACAACATAGCGTACATAAAAGAAAACAGGCTTCGGAAAATGCGCATGGGGTTTCTTCTGCCCGTTTTGAAAAATCCTCTTTTTATTTTTATGCTGAGGAAGTTTTTCGCGCTGAAGCTCCGCAGGCATTACAAAACTCTTTGCCGGGAGTCGGACAAGGTCGTTTTGCTGAGCGATTACCTGAAGCCCGAGTTCGGGGAGGTTGTCGGGTTCCAGCCAAAAAATGTCGTGGCGATAAACAACCCCGCGTGCGAAGACTTTGACTTTTCCGACCTTTCCCAGAAAAAGAAAAAAATTTTATGGGTAGGCAGAGCCGACGACGGCAAGCGCCTCGATATTTTCGTTAAAATTTGGGAGCGCGTTTTTGAAAAATTCCCCGATTGGCAGGCCGATGTTTTGGGCGACGGCTATATGCTTGCCGCCTGCAAAAAATACGCCGCGGACAAGGGCGTTGAAGGAATAAACTTCCGCGGATTCGCGGAGTCGAGAGACTATTTTAGGGAGGCCTCTATATTTTGCTTTACAACTACGTATGAAGGCTTCGGGATGGCGCTTCTTGAGGCGATGCAGTCTTCGTGCGCGCCGGTTTGCTTCAATTCCTTCGCGACGGCAAAAGAGCTGGTGTCGGACGGCGATACGGGCTTTCTGGTGAAGCCTTTCGATGTCGGCGAATACGCGGAAAAGCTTTCCGCGCTGATGGATAGCGGCGAGCTTAGAAACTCCATGGCGCGCGGCTCATATAAAAAATCGAAGGATTTTTCGATGGACGTTGTCGGGGCGCGGTGGCTCGCGGCCATGTCGGAAAAGTAGCTTTCGGGCGGCGGATTTTTGCGGGGCGCGAAAGCCTCACGCCTATCGCTCGGAGCGGCGCTCGATGCCGAGGTCGAGCATGTCCCCCCAAATTTTATTGTATTTCCGCGGCCTAAAAAACAGGTCTCCGGAAAAGAACGTTGTTTCCCCGAAGTAGATTTTCCCGTCGACATTATATAAATCCACCCTGACTTCCTTAAAGGGCTGCGATATTTTTTCGGCTATTTCGACCATCTTTTCATAATTCTTGGGCTTGGGCACGTCGCCCTCGTAGTTTCGGGTGAAAAGCGTCATGGGGATTCGGTTCCAGCCGGCGTCGAATATGGCGCGCGCCTTGTTTTTTGTGAACCGGCCTATGTCCTTCCAGGCGAATCTAACCTTTCCGTTTAGGCAGAAGAATTTGAAGTCGCTCAGCTCTCCGTCTTCGGTTTCTATAAATTCTTCGCATAGAATTTTAGGCTTTATTTGCAGGTATTGCCATTCGTGCTCTTTTTCCCCGAATTTTTGCTTTAGCCAGAGGTCGAGTTTTTCGCGCGCGGAATCGATGTCAAGCTTCGATTTGTCCGCGACTATTATATTTGTGCCGCTTGCGTTGTTTGTTTTTAGGACAAATTTATTCGGCAGCTTGTCGAAGTCTATTTCCGAAGCCTTGTCGTAAACGCCCAGCGTTTTAATCAGGAATTCGTCGCCGATAATTTTTGACATATGGCGTTTTACCTCGACCTTGTCGGCGTATTCGGGCATTAGGGGATTTTTGTCGAAATGCTTAAGCCATTCCAATTTCATGGTGAATTCCCTCGGGACCGGCAGGCCGATTTTTTCCCCTAAAATGATCCTATATTTGCGGCAGAACCGGCGGGCGATGTTTAAGGGGCCCCTGAACATTCTCACCCAAACGGCTTTGTGGTGCGCGTAAATAAAATTATCGATATTCATAACTGTTTTAATGCTTTATTATAAAATAGCGCCGCGGCGACGCTTTGGCTTGGCGGGGCGGGCAATAAAATGTTTATATTGTTTTCGCATCGGGTTTTGGGTAAAATTCCGAATAAAAGCAAATCCCAAGAACAATTAGCGCGGAAAAGGCCGGATCAACATGGAACAATCCCGACGCGATTATCTTAAAGATCAATGTCGCCAGCAGAATCATTACAATCCAAAAATCCGGTATAATATTCTTTTTGGAAACCATATTGACGGCAATATATAGCATATAGAATATTAGCGCGATAATTAGGGAGCCCCCGATTATTCCAAAATACGCGAGAGCGTCCACCAAGGCGGTGTGGTATCCGATTGTTGTTGTAACGCCGGTTTCCGGATTTATTGTGGACGAACCTAAAATTGGGTTATAAAAACATTGCTGAAGCCCGTCGTAAATTAGTATGTCTCTTCCGGAATAGAAATTCGCGTACAGCATGGCGTCGAACCTATTGCCCAGCAGCGGGACGTATTCCACCAGCAGATCAACGATTTGGTATCTTAATAAATATATTGATATAAATCCGCAAAACGCGAAAAAGAAGAAAACAGCTTTGTTTTTTATTCCGGACGCGAACCAGAAAACGAGCGCCAGCGCGAGCGCCAGCACGGGGCCTCTCGACCCCGCCGAAGCCATTACCCCCAGCGAAACAAGCAGAACGGGAATCGCCGCGGCTTTGTAGATAATATTGTAGTCCTTTGAAAACAAAACATATAGGCAAATAATGGCGGAAACGACCCCGACCATCGAGTACGCTATGGAAAACAAGGCGTCGGAGCCCGTTTGCCGAATATTTGTAAAGTCTATCAATAAGTCCGCGCTTGTCTGGTTAAAACCGAATTTATTTACCGTCATCACGAATGTCGCCATGCATATCGATATGAACAGCGCGCTTCTAAAATTTATAAATTTGAAGGTAAAATAGACGCTCAAGGCGGAAAACAGCGAAGACACTATCAACCCCCAGACTCTAATATTTTCGATTTGCGCATAGCCCGTTTGATCTGTTAAGAAATCTAAAAACACGCGCATTATGCACATGGCGAAGCAGAAGAAGTAGAATATAACCATCTTGGGCTTGCGCGGCGGGGCGCCTTTTTTATGAAAGCCTATTAATACGCAGGCGGCGGCGACCGCCAGCGCGATGATTCTGTAGGGAACCGTTACCGTTTGCGATTGAAACGCGGAATATCCCAAAGGAACCAATAAAGACGCCGCGAAAGGGTATCCCATTAGAATAAAAACTAAATTCAGGGTGGCCAATTTTTCGGCGAAAGGCGCCTTTAAAAAGCCTTTATGAGGTATTTCCATAATTCAGTTTGATAGTGTATTTCCGCCGTATTTTGTCAACCGGTTTTTGCGCGCTTAAAGAAATAAGTTCGCCGCAAAATATGTTGACATACTTTTTGCGGGGTGGAAAATATACGATATTATATGAGCAGATTCCGCGATATATACAGGCGCTTGTCCTCGACGTATTGGAACATCGGCTTTGTCGATTGGCCCGATTTTGACGAAAAGTCAGGGAGGGTGCTGAATATTAAATGGCTAAAGCATGATATCGCGGGGTCGTGGTTTGCGGATCCTTTTTTGCTTTCCGTGTCGGATTCGGAAATCGAGGTGCTGGCCGAAGAATGGGTGGACGGGCTAAGGAGGGGCAGAATATCGAAGCTGGTCGTCGACGGCGGCGACTACCGCCTAAAACGCGCGGTTCCCCTGCTTGCTTTGGATACGCATTTGTCGTTCCCCGCGATAATCCGAAAGGGCTGCGACGTTTTTGTGTATCCCGAAAACTACAGATCGGGGAAGCTATCGATTTATAAATACGACAGAAGCGCCGAAAAGCTTGTCCCGCATTCGGTATTGTGCGAAAAGCCGCTGACCGACGCCATACTTGTCCCCGGCGGCGTCTGCGGCAAAAATATGATTTTATCCACCGATTCGGGGGATCCAAACGGCAAAAAGCTTTCCGTTTACGAGTCGGAGGACGAGTTTTCGGGGTATGAGAAAACCGGAGAGTTCGTCTTTGGCGATAAAATCGCGAGAAACGCCGGCTCCATATTTATGAAGGACGGCGAATGGATAAGGCCCGCGCAGGACTGCAACGCCCGCTACGGCAACGGCTTGTCCTTCCAGCGGGTTTTTTTCGAGGGCGGGAAAATATCGTTCGAGGAGAAATCGCGCTTCTTTACGTCCGACAAGAAGATGGATTTGGGCATACATACCTTCAATTCGCTCGGCGGGAGGATTGTGGTGGACGGGTGCGCGTACAGGACTCCCTTTTTGGGCTCCATAATAAATAAAACCGGCCTTGCGAATCTTATGGCAAAGCTTTTCGGGGGCAGATAATTTTAGCGCGCATGCCAGATATTTCCGCAAATAACAAGCGCATAGCAAAGAATACGATACTGCTATATTGCCGCACCCTGATTACCATGGCGCTGTCGCTGTACGCGAGCCGCGTCATATTATTGCAGCTGGGCGTGGACGACTACGGCATTTATAATGTCGTCGGCGGAGTCGTGGCGATGTTTTCCGTTATTTCGACGGCGTTGTCGGGCTCCATTAGCCGCTTTCTCACGTTTGAATTGGGGCGCAAAGACTTTAAGCGGCTGGGGGCGGTATTCTCCACCAGCGTCAACATCCAGATTTGCCTGGCGATACTGATATTGCTTCTTGGCGAAAGCGCGGGCGTATGGTTTTTGAACTCCATTATGGACATACCGCCCGAAAGGATGTACGCGGCAAATTGGGTGCTTCAATGCTCGCTCTTTACTTTTTGCATAAATCTTGTGAGCGTGCCGTATACCGCGTGCATAGTGGCGCATGAGAGAATGTCGGCTTTTGCTTATATAAGCATTCTTGAAGCCGTTTTGAGGCTTGCGGCGTGCCTTGCGCTGGCATTCGCGCCGTTTGACAAGCTGATATTTTACGCGCTGCTTATGCTTCTTGCGGCAGTCCTTATCAGATTGATTTACGGGATTTATTGCGGAAGGAATTTTGAGGAATGCAAATATCGCTTTGTAAAAGACAAGTCTATCGCGAAAGAAATGACGGGGTTCGCGGGCTGGAGCTTTTTTACCGGCGCGGCCTACATTTTCAACATACAAGGCGTGAGCATTTTGATAAACTTGTTCTTCGGCGTGGCGCTTAACGCCTCGCGCGGTATTGCCACGCAGGTTGAGGGGGCGGTTACGCGGTTTGTGGACAACTTCACGACGGCAATCAATCCGCAGATTACCAAGAATTACGCCGCCGGCGAAATCCCCCAAATGTTCGTTCTTATATGCAGGGGGGCCAAGTTCTCCTATTTGCTTCTTCTTATGATGGCGGTTCCGCTGCTGATTGAAACGGAAACGGTTCTTGCCCTTTGGCTTAAAATAGTTCCGGACGACGCGGCCGTATTTGTCAGGCTGTCGCTCATAGGCGCGATGGTGAACATATTGGGCAATACGGGGTACACGGCGTGCATGGCCACCGGCAATATCAAAAGGTACGTCATTTACATCACGTCGGTGGGCCTGTTTGTTTTCCCGCTGACGTGGCTCGCTTTCGCGCGGGGGATGCCCGCGTACAGCGCTTATGTCATTTACATACTTGTGTACGTCGCGGTCAACGCGACAAGGCTGTATATAATGAAGGGGCTGCTGAATTTCCCGATAAAAATGTTCTTAAAGGAAGTTTTAGCCCCGGTAGCGCTTACAACCATAATAGGCGGCATTGCCCCTGTTATGTTTGCCAATTCAATGCGGCCGACTGTCGCGCGGCTCTTCGCCACAACTGTCGTAAGCGCGGCTTCGGTAGGGCTGGCGGCTTGCTTTGTCGGGCTTACAAGGCATGAGCGCGAGATGACGGTCGGAAAAATAATCTATAAAATCAAAACAATGGTAAAATGGGCGTAAAATCAAAAATAAAGCATTTAGTTTCGTTCCTTCTCCACGGGGAGGCAAGGCCGGTTTATGCGGAAGTTTCCTACCTGCGGGCCGACAATCGCCTCGCGGGGAAAAAGGTTATTATTACAGGCGGCGGCAGGGGTCTGGGGCTTGCCATGGCAAAAAAGTTTGTAGCAGAGGGGGCGGAAGTGCTGATTGCGGGAAGAAACGAGCAGACTTTAAAAGACGGCGCCTCGCTGGCGGGGTGCAAGTATCTGAAGCTGGATGTATCCAACCCGTCGGGATTCAACACGTTCATTGAGGAAGCGTCGAAGATTCTCGGCGGCGCGAATGTATTGGTTAACAACGCAGGCATTTCGCTTCATGAACCTACCTTTTTTGACGTAACGCCCGAGACTTTCGACAAGCAAATCGACACCAATTTTAAGGGCGCGTTTTTCCTTACGCAAGCCTTTATAAGGCATCTTAAAGACGGGAACTCGAAAGGTAATGTGCTGTTTGTCTCCTCCGAGACGGGGGATACGATGGATTTCCGCCCCTACGGCTTTACAAAGGCGGCCGTAAACAGCATGGTTCAAGGTTTGGCCTACCTTTTCCGCAAGGAGGGCATCCGCGTAAACGCGGTCGCCCCGGGGATAACGGCGTCGGATATGACCGGCATAAAAGCGGACGGCAGCCTCAACGCGGGGGAATACGCAACCGGAAGATTCTATCTGCCTGAAGAAGTGGCGGAAACCGCCGCGTTCCTCGTCTCGGACGCTTCGGGCTGCATATCAGGCCAGATTATTACATGCAACAACGCCCAAACAATCAACGCCCGCTGGAAATAAATATTTAGAGCCATGAATTCAGAATTTCACTATACAAACGAACGCAACGTGCAGATAGTAGTCGCCCTTCTCAAAGCCCACGGAATACGCAGGGTGGTGGCGTCTCCCGGCACAACAAACATGACTTTTGTTATAAGCGTCCAGAACGACCCGGGGTTTAAGGTATGGTCTTCGTTTGACGAAAGAAGCGCCGCGTATCTCGCCTGCGGCATGGCGGCGGAAACGGGCGAGCCGGTTGTTATAAGCTGCACCGGCGCGACCGCGTCGCGCAACTATATGCCGGGGCTCACCGAGGCATATTATCGCAAGCTTCCCGTGCTCGCAATTACTTCCACAAGGGGCAACCATTGCTTGGGCCACCTTGTCGACCAGCAGATAGACCGCCGAAATTTGCCAAACGACATCGCCATGGAGTCTGTCGCAATCCCGATGGTCAAAGACTCGGAAGACGAGCGCATGTGCGAAATCGAGGCGAACAAGGCTATTCTCGCGCTCAAACTTAACGGAGGCGGCCCCGCCCACATCAATCTTTACACAAGGTACAGCCAAAATTTCGGCGTGAAAGAGCTTCCCCCCGCAAACGCGATATATCGCCATACGGCATTCGACGAATTGCCGCAAATCCCCAAAGACGGCCGCGTAATTGTCTATGTAGGGTCGCACGCGAATTTTACGGATAAGCAGGTAGAGGCGATAGACAAATTTTGCGCGACCCACGACGCGGCGGTGTTTTGCGACCATACAAGCGGCTATAGAGGCAAATACGAAGCGCGATGCCAGCTGAGCGCGGGCCAAAGAAAATGGAAATCCGCGCTCAACAACGCAAGTTTATGCATACACATCGGCGAAGTGAGCGGAGATCTATATTTGCCGTCGTTTAAACATGTCTGGAGGGTGAGCCCCGACGGCGAATTGAGGGATACTTGGGGCAAGCTCCGCAGGGTGTTCATGATGCCCGAGGAAGAGTTCTTTAACCGCTATTCGGAGGAGGGCGCTTCGCATACGGAGTATATTGACGCCCTCAACGCCGAAATGGCGCGGCTTGAATCGCAAATGCCGGAGCTCCCGTTCAGCAATATTTGGATGGCTCGGCAAGTCCATTCAAAGCTGCCCGCGGGCTGCGAGTTCCACATGGGCATTTACCACTGCCTGCGCTCCTACAATTTTTTCAAATTCCCCGGCGGGGTTAAGGCGAAATGCAACGTCGGCGGGTTCGGGATTGACGGCGGGCTTTCGGCTATGATTGGCGCGTCGTTCGCGAACCCCGAAAAGCTCTTTATCGGAGCTTTCGGAGACCTTGCGTTCTTCTACGACATGAATGTAGTAGGCAACCGCCATGTCGGCAACAATGTGCGCATACTGCTGGTTAACAACGGCAAGGGCAACGAATTCCGCAATTATAGCCACCCGTGCTTCTTCCTCGGCGAAGAGGCGGATAAATATGTGGCGGCCGCGGGGCACTACGGCAACAAATCCAACGCGCTTGTAAGGCATTACGCGGAGGATTTGGGATATGAATATTTAACGGCAAGCGACAAGGAGGGCTTCCTTGCGGTTATAGACCGCTTCCTGTCCCCTGAAACGACGGGCAAGCCCATGCTCCTTGAAGTTTTCACGGAAACACGGGACGAAAGCGACGCTCTTGAAAAAATTCTGAATTTTGTGGAGGGCGGCTCCATGTCGAACTTTGTTAAAAAAACAAAGACCGCGATAAAATCGGCTCTTAAAGAAACGCTGGGGGAAAAGCGAATCAAAGCCGCGCGCGATTTTATAAAAGGTTGAGCTATGAAAATAGGCATATTGACATTCCATTGCGCGGATAATTACGGAGCCGTTTTGCAGGGGTATGCATTGGCGCAATTTCTTCGCAACAACGGTTTTGACGCGGAAATAATAAATTATCAACCGGAATATTTAACGTCTGTATATTCTATCTTTCCGACATTAAACCTTCCTCGCGGCGATTTCCTTAAAAAAATAAAAAGACTTGTAAGATATGCGGCGTCAATAACAAGAAGTTTTTTGTTGCTGCCATGGCTCTATGCCAGAAAAAAGGCGTTTTCAAACTTTATAGACAATAATATCGCGCTTTCGGGCAAGCCATTTGCGCGAATATCTGAATTTAACAAACATTACGATGTTATAATATTTGGAAGCGACCAAATTTGGTCGCTGGAACATAATCATGAGGACCCTGTCTTTTTTGGAGACGTTCAATTTTTTAAGTCGTCCAGAAAGATAGCATATGCGGCGAGCGCGGGAAGAGCCAAAGGGCTATTTGGCAATATATTGTTTAAAAACGGGCTAAAAGATTTTTACGCCATATCCGCAAGGGAGGAAGAGCTTTCCAATATCGTTCGGTCTCTCGGAATGGAATGCGACACGGTTATCGACCCGACATTTCTCCTGACAGCTTGCGATTGGAGCAATCTTTGCGGCGATAAAAAGCATAAAGAAAAATATATTCTAATATATGAAGTCTCAAAATCGGACATATTAGAGAAGATTGCGCGGAAAATTTCAAAGAAAACCGGCGCGAAAATTATCAGGGTGTGGGCGGGATATAGAAAGGACGCAACGCCCTTTTCGTTTAAAATGTCCGCCGGCCCGCTTCAGTTTTTGTCGCTCATAAAAAACGCTTTTTGCGTAATAACCACATCGTTTCACGGCGTGGCGTTTTCGACGATTTTCCAAAGGGATTTTTATTTTGTATCCGCGGGGAGCCCCGATGAAAACAGAATAACCCAATTATTGTCGACCGCGGGGCTTTTGGACAGGATTTTAACTTCGGAAAGCCCTGTCGATTTTAAGGCGGTAAAATGGGGCGAAATTGACAATTCCAAATTGAGCTCCCATATAAAACTCTCCGAAGAATATCTTTTGAAAAATTTAAGAAAATAGTTTTTTTACAAGCGGCATGCCGAAGATTTCAATTATAGTTCCAGTATATAACGCATCAAAAACAATCGAGCGATGCATTAACTCAATACGTTCGCAAAGCTTCAAAGACTTTGAGGCAATATTTATAGACGACGGCTCGACGGACGATTCGCTTGCGATATGCGAAAGACTGGCGCAGGAGGACCCGCGGCTGATTGTGGCGCATAAGGCGAACGGGGGAGTGTCGTCGGCGAGGAACGCGGGGCTTTCAAAAGCTTCCGGAGAGTGGATCGCCTTCGCCGATTCCGACGACGCCCTTGGCGCGGACTACCTGAAGAGCCTCTACGAAACCGCGGCGCCGCTAAGCGGCGTCGATTTGGTGGTGTCGGGGTATAAATGCGTTTATCCGAATAATTCCGCAAGGGAGTACGTCTTTACGGGGGGGCTAATGCCGCCCCAAAAAGCGTTGGCTCTCAAGCGCCTTTATAGATACGGGTTCCCTTTTGGAAAGCTGTATAGGCGCGAATTGCTCGATAAGCACAACATACGCTTCGATACGTCCATCAATATGGCGGAGGATATGCTGTTTATGCTTGAATTTATGCATCGGGCGGAAAATGTGTTTGTTTCGGAGGCGTGCGGCTATAATTACTATTTTTATCCGGCGTCGCTGTCGAAAAAATATTGGAGCTTTGATGCCGAGCTTAAACTTTTTTGCGCCACAAAAAAATGGCTGGAGATAATAGGCAAAGAATATACGGAGGATATGCTTTCTTTTGTATATATGTACCTGAAGCGTGTAATATGCTCCATGTACAGGCCGCAATACAGGCTCCCGCGGAATAGGCGCGTTGAGATACTGAAAAAAATCCGGTCCGAATATTTGGATTTAATCGATAAGGCTTCGCCGAATTCCATTTTTTGCCGTATGCTAAAAAAACGGCGGTTTGCGCTTGTCGACGCGGCTTTTGCCGCCGCGTTTTTATTTAGATATGGAATTTTTAAATTTTTATGGGACTTTCGGGTTAGGCGCGCGATTAAAAAACAAAAGAGCGGGAGAATCGTTATTTAATTTATATGCGTTTTCTTTTTTCCAAAAGCCGAACGCCGCGCGGCCTGTCGCGATGGAGTTGTTCTTCGGCGCGGGCGCGCGCAAATCCCGAAGGCCGTTTTTTAGAAACCGCGCGTTCTTCTCTTGGGGGAGGAAAATATGGCGCGCAACAAAGCCTTTTACTTTATGAAATTTAAGCTTGCTCCATTTTGGATTTTAGGGCTGTCGACGGCCTTGCTTTCGGCGTATCTCGCGCTGTGGCCGATTTTTGGGCGCAAGAATTTTGACGAGCATGTGGTTGCCAAATCCGCGGTTTTCGCGGCGAGAAACGGCTTTTTGGAGGTCGCGGAGGCTCAAAAAAGCCGTCTTTTAAGCGAAAAATTAAGAAGAGGCGTGGACGCCCAAATAGCCCTGTTTAAGTTCAAGAACGGGGAGAATGTCGATTTGTCGGCGTTTAAGGGCGAAGATTTCAAGGCTGAAATCCTTATAGAAAAGATGCTTTCGGAGAAGGCCGAAGGCGAGTCGGGCGCGTTTTTATTCGAGCAAAAGTACGCGCCTCTCGCCGCGGGGGTGAAGGATTCGTGTTTAAGGGCGGAGTGCTTCTACCGCGTATTTTTGGCGACAAACAACAAAAAGTATTCGGACTACGCCTTCGGAATTTTGCGGGGCGAGCGCGACAGGCTCCGCGCGAATAAAAGCGTGTTAAAAATCGCAAGCCTCGCCCTTGAGAGCGGCAACTTTGAGGACTTTATAAGGTTTCTGAATTTGGCGGACAAGAAGACTTGGGACACGGATTTGGCCGCTTTCAAAATTTTGCAAAACGAGCGTTTTTGCGCGTTGGTGTCCGCGGAAAAGGACAAGCGCAAATTTTTCCACTACTACCCGAATTTGTTTTTGTCGCTTAATTACCTAAAAAAAGGCGACACAAAAACATTGGCAAACAGAACGTTCATTTATTATTCGTGCCACATCCCTCTTTTGAATTTTTACGCGTATAGGGAGACAACCTATCCGATTATAGCGTATGTCGCGCTCCTGAAGGGGGAGGATAAGATTTACGGCGAGTTTAAGTCGAGGTC
>JAGBOM010000210.1 GCA_017633865.1 Opitutales bacterium | reverse complement strand
ATCAGGCTCGAAAACGCGCCCGTTCCGTTTCTTAAGGCGTCGGCGTTTTTGGGAGGGGCGGCGGCCTTCGCGGTTTTGGCCGCGCTTGCCGCAAGGGGCTTCCCGCAAGTTTGGCAGGCCGCAAAAACCGCCGCGCTTGGCGGGCTAAAAATTGCGGGGTACGCGTCGGCGGCGGCGCTTGCGGGCGTTTTGGTTTTCGCGCTCTGGTATTTTTGCAGGCACTTTTTGAAAAAGATTTTGGGCTCTAAAAGATCCGCCGCCGCGTTTCTTGTTTTGTGCGCGATGTACTTTTGCGCGATATTTGCGGACTTTTTGGCGCCCTACGAGGCTTCAACGCAAAACCTCTCCGCGCCATACCACCCGCCGACGAAAATCTTTTTTGAAAACTGGAGGCTTCGCGCGCAGATTTACGAAATCGCCGACAGCTCCATATCGCAGTATTCGCCTGTTGAGGGCAAAAGCTTCGGCGTAAAATTCTTCGTGAAAAAGGACGGGGCAAAGCTATTCGGAATTATCCCGATAAACCGCGCGCTCTTCGGAGCGGACTCCGCAGAGAAGGACGCGCGCATATACCTGCTTGGCTCCGACGCGTCGGGCAGGGACGTTTTTTCGCGCCTGATGTACGGGGCGCAGGTGTCTTTAAGCATAGGCTTTGTGGGAATCGCAGCCACTATGGTTTTGGGGTTTTTAATCGGCGGGCTGAGCGGATACTTCGGCGGGACGTTCGACTTTTTCGCGATGAGGCTTGTCGAATTTTTGATGGCGATTCCGGGGCTCTACCTCCTGCTTGCCCTGCGCTCGGCGCTCGCGCCGCATTTCGGCAGTTCGCAAATGTATTTTATGATAGTCATAATCTTGTCGCTCTTGGGCTGGGCGGGGTCGGCGAGAGTGATAAGGGGAATGTCGCTGTCGCTTGCGAAGCGGCAGTTCGTGCAGGCGGCGGAGGGTATGGGGCAAAGCCCGCTAAAGATAATCGTAAAACACTTTTTGCCGAATGTGATGGGGTTTTTGGTCGTGAGCGCGACGCTTTCAATCCCCGGCTATATCTTGGGCGAGGCGGCGCTTTCGTTCTTGGGGCTCGGCATACAGGAGCCCGAGGCGTCATGGGGGCTTATGCTCTCGCAGGCGCAAAGCGACGTCAAAATTTTGATGCTCGGGTTCTGGTGGATGCTCCTTCCGGGCGCCGCAATATTTCTAACCGTGCTTTGCTTTAACATAGTGGGCGAGCGCCTCTCCGACCGCGACGCGGAATAGGGCGATATTTTTTGCGCGTCGGCGTCGGCGCCCGCTTTCCGCCCGCCAATCAAATTCCTTCACTCACAGTATTGGGAATACTGTATGCGAAATAAATAGCGCAAGATATTGATTTTAAATCATTTAAATATTTAACGCCCAGCGGGGCGGATATAAAAAAAACCGAAAATAAAAAGCTAAAAAAACGCCTTTGTCCCAATGCTGCAAAGGCTTTGCAAAGTGTTTTTGGCGTTTTAAATTGACAACAGTATTCCCAATACTATATTCTTACTATAAGTTTAAAATAGTTTGTGGTATTGCATAAATAATATTAAAATCCCTGCCAATTTAAAAAACACAAAAACCATGAAAAAAAGCCTAACCCTACTCTCAATCCTGTCGCTAAGCCTGCTTGCCTATGCCGACAACGAAAACTATGACAATAAAAATGTTTCCGGGCGGGATTTTTCAAATCGCTCCTTGATAGAATCGACTTGGCAATCGGCCACAGCCACAAGCGCAAATTACCAAAATTCGAATTTAACAAACGCAAACTTTGGTTGGGCAACCTTAACAAACGCGGGCTTGAGCCAATCGAATTTAACAAACGCAAACTTTAGGTATGCGGCCTTAACAGACGCAAACTTTGCGAATGCGCTAATAACAGGCGCGAGTTTCTACCAAACCACAGGTTTTACCAAAGAGCAGCTATACAGCACCGCAAGCTATAAAAACAAAGATTTAAGCGGAGTAAGCTTGGGTTCCAACTACTTGACAGGCTGGAACTTTTCGGGTCAGAATTTAACGAACGCGGATTTTTATGGGGCGACCTTAACAAACGCGGACTTGAGCCAATCTAATTTAACAAACGCAGGCTTTGAATCTGCCACACTAACAAACGCGGGCTTTACAGACGCTGTAATAAATGGCGCGGAGTTCGCCTATGCCGCATCCCGAGGTTTTACCAAGGAGCAGTTGTACAGCACCGCAAGCTACAAAAATAAGGATTTAAGCGGGGTAAGTTTGCGCTGGAACGATCTAACGGGTTGGAACTTCGCGGGGCAGAATTTAACAAACGCAAGCTTTGAGGCCGCGACCTTAACAAATGCCGACTTTGCGGATGCGGTAATAACAGGCGCGGATTTTACAAATACAACCTCCAAAGGTTTTACAAAAGAGCAGCTGTACAGCACCGCAAGCTACAAAAACAAGGATTTAAGCGGGGTAAATTTGGCTTCCAACGACTTGGCAGGCTGGAACTTTTCGGGCCAGGATTTAACGAACGCAAGCTTTGAATCCCCTAGTTCGCGCATGGCGGATTTAACAAATACGGACTTAAGCCTGGCGAATTTAACGAACGTAAGTTTTGCGTTTGTGATCTTAACAAACACAAACTTTACGGATGCGGTAATAACAGGCGCGAATTTCGCGAATGCAAGATATTTTACCAATGAGCAGTTGTGCAGCACCGCAAGCTATAAAAACAAGGATTTAAGCGGGGTAGTTTTGAGCTACAGAAATCTAACGGGCTTGGACTTTTCGGAACAGAATTTAACGAACGCAAACTTTTATGCTGCGACCTTAACAGACGCATACTTTACGGATGCGGTAATAACAGGCGCAAATTTTGGATCAATCTCCGGAGGTCTTGCCAAAGAGCAATTGTACAGCACGGCAAGCTACAAAAACAAAGATTTAAGCGGGGTAAGCTTGCGCGGAAACGACTTAAGGGACTTTAACTTCGCGGGTCAGAATTTAACAAGCGCAAACTTTGAGGCTGCGACCTTAACAAACGCATACTTTACGGATGCGGTAATAACAGGGGCGAATTTTAGCGTCACAACTTCCAGAGGTTTTACCAAAGAGCAACTGTACAGCACCGCAAGCTACAAAAATAAAGATTTAAGCGGGGTAGATTTTCAGTCTAATAACCTAACAGGTTGGAACTTTGCGGAACAGGTTTTAACAAGCGCAAGCTTTGTTGCCGCGACCTTAACAAACACGGACTTTACTGACGCTGTAATAACGGGCGCGAATTTTGCCGGCGCAACATCCAATGGTTTTACACAAGAACAGTTGCACAGCACGGCAAGCTACAAAAATAAAGATTTAAGCGGGGTAAATTTTCAGTCTAATAACCTAACCGAGTGGGACTTTTCGGGCCTGGATTTAACGGGCGCAGACTTTGAGGCCGCGCGTTTAACAAACGCGGACTTGCGCGATGTAACTGGCTTAACATCTGACCAGCTTAGGAGCGCAACCTCTATAACAGGAATAAACCTTTCGGAAAACAATTTAACGGGCTTTAATTTTTCGTCAAAAAATTTGAGCGGGGCGAAATTTGCGGAATCGGATTTAACGAACGCAAGCTTTGAATCCGCGACACTAACAAACGCGGACTTTACAGACGCTGTAATAAATGGCGCGAATTTCTACTATGCAACTTCCAAAGGCTTTACCAAGGAGCAGCTGTACAGCACCGCAAGCTACAAGAATAAGAATTTAAGCGGGGTGCGTTTTTGGTCTAATAACCTGACAGATTGGAGCTTCGCGGATCAGAATTTAACGAACGCAGACTTTCAGTCTGCGAATTTAACAAATGCGGATTTACGCCGGGCGAATTTAACGGGCGCAAACTTAGGTTATGCGGCCTTGACAAACGCGGATTTGCGCGGCGCGGATTTAGATTCAATTACTGGAACGCCAACTATGAAGAACACGATTTGGAATGACGGCGTGATCAGGAATTTTTCCATGGCGTCGGGCGCGGACAGTTTTGCGGTTGGAAAGTATGAGGGACTTGCGCCGATTAGCGCGAAGCTGAACGCGGGCGCGTCGATTTCCAACGGGGCGGTTTTAAGCATTGCGGCGGGCGAAGTTTTAGAAATTGCGAACAATTCAATTTTAACTTTGGCTTCGGGCGGCGGTTTAGTTTTGGAAGCGGACGGCGGCGGGAATGCTTCGATTTTAGTTGAACCCGGTTCGGGCTTGGCGTTTGGCGAGGGTTCTACGCTCACTATAAATCTTTCTTCCGAGTTCCCGACTCCGCAGACTTTTGCCGCCATGAGCTGGACGGACTTAAGCAAGATTTCAGGCACTGAAAATCTTGTTAAAAACGAAAGCGTTTTTGTGAACTTTGCCGACCCTTCCCAGAAAGTTGCCTGGAGCTTTTCAATCAAAGAAAACGGGCTATATTTCAACGTTCCCGAGCCCGCAACCCATGCGGCAATATTTGGCGCGCTTGCCTTGGTTT
>JAGBOM010000209.1 GCA_017633865.1 Opitutales bacterium | reverse complement strand
GGCGCGAGGCAAGCTGCTCTACCGTAGTGCCGAGCATGAGCGCGGCGGCGATTGCAAGAAGGGCGTTTTGGGTCATGCCCTTTGTGAGAACGGGCATTTCAAAGTAGTATTCGTTGCCGCCCTCCACGCACATGTCGATTTTTACGACGCCGTCCTCTTCGGTCGCGAGGTATCTAAATACCAAATCCGCGCGGATTTCGGGGCCGTCGGCGGGGGCGAGCGCGGCCTTTTTGCACTGGAGCTCCTCAAAGGCCTTCCAGCTTAGTAAATCGCTGTGGAAAAGAGCCCAGCCGCCCTTTGCGACGTTTGCGGCGAGGGCGGCTTTTTCGGCGGCGATTGCGGAAATCTCGCCGAACCTTTCCATGTGCGCGGGCGCGACGCAGGTGATTACGGCGATGTCGGGCTCAATCATTTTCGCGAGCGGCTCCATTTGGCCGGGCGCGCCGACCCCGGCCTCGACAATCGCGCACATATTTTCGCGCACGTCTATTCTTGTAAGGGTTAGAGGAACGCCGATTTCGTTGTTTAAATTGCCCTCGGTAAAAAGGGGCTTTTTCCACGAAAGAAGCTTTGCGAGAAATTCCTTGGTGGTGGTTTTTCCGCATGAGCCCGTAACGCCGACAACGGGGCTTTCAAAGCGCAGGCGGTGGAGCTTTGCTATGGTTTGAAGGGCGGCGAGGGTGTCTTTTACTATGAGAGTAGGCGCGGAGGCTCCCGTTTCTTTAGAGGCGATTACCGCGCTTGCGCCGTTTTTTACGGCGTCTTCTATAAAGTCGTGCCCGTCCCTTTCGCCGATTAGGGCGACGAAGGCGAAGTTTTCGGGAATGTTTCTGGAGTCGGTCGAGAATCCCCTGATTTCGGGGTATTTTTTGGGCAGGTTTAGCCACTTGCCGCCCGTCCAGGCTTGAAGGTCGTCGATTTTAAATAAAGGCATGGTTATGCGAGTCCTTTGTTGTTGAGGAGTTCTTCCGCGACGCGCTTGTCGTCGAAAGGTATGATTGTGTCGCCGAATTCCTGAAAGGCTTCGTGCCCCTTGCCCGCAATCAGGATGCAGTCGCCCGCGGAGGCCGCGTCGATTGCCAAATTTATGGCGCGGCGGCGGTTTTCCACGAAGGCGATTTTAGAGGGGTCGCTCACTCCGGCTTTCATGTCGTTAAAGATTTGGTTTATGTCTTCGCCTCTCGGGTTGTCGGAAGTCGCCCAGGCGATGTCGGCGTACTTTTGCACGGCGGCGGTCATCTTGGGGCGCTTGGTTCTGTCGCGCTTGCCTCCGCACCCGAAAACCACGAGGATTCTTCCCTTAACGACCTCCCTTAGCATTTCGAGGCCGTTTTTGAGGGCGTCGTCGGTGTGGGCGTAGTCCACAAGAATGTCGAAGTCGGCGTTTGACTGCACCTTCTGCATTCTTCCGGGAACCCCCGCGAAGGCGTTGAGGAACTTGGCCGCGGTTTTCAGATCCGGATATTTTGAATAAACGCACGCGAGGGCGGCGAGGGCGTTGGAGACGTTGTACCTCCCGGGCATTTGCAGGTTTATTTCGGCTTCCGAATTTTCCCAAACGAGGGTAAATCTTGAGGATCTGCTGCCGAGTTTCAAGTCTTTTGCGTAAATATCGGCCTCGGGATTTTCGACCGAGAAGGTTATAAGCCGCGTTTTTGAGCGGTCGATTTTTTCCGCTATTATTCTGCCTTTGGGGTCGTCGATATTGACGGCGGCGGCCTTCGGGAGCCTCGCGACTTTCCCCGTAAAAAGCGACAGCTTCGTCTCGAAGTAGGACTCCATGTCGAGATGGTAGTCGATATGGTCCTGCGTGAGGTTCGTGAAGCAGGCGCACTCAACGCTTAAATCCATAACCCTCTTTTGCGCGAGCGCGTGCGAGCTTATTTCCATGGCGGCGTTTTTGCATTGCGACCTCGCCATTTGGCAGAGCATCGCGTAGGTCTCGAGCGCGGCGGGCGTAGTGCGCGAGGCTGGCAGGCAGCGCGAGCCGAGGTCGTACTGGATTGTGCCGATAAGCCCGCATTTTTCCTGCATGGAGTTTAGCATGTGCTGAATCATCCACGTAACGCTCGTCTTGCCGTTTGTGCCGGTTACGGCGAAAATCGAAAGCTTTTCGTCGGGCGCGCCGTAGAACGCCTTTGAGACGTTCGCCATGGCCTCCGCCACGCTTTCAACCTGCACCCACGCGCACGGGAAGTATTTGCTCGGCGCGGGCCTTTCCGAAACCACCGCCGCCGCGCCCCTGTGCGCGGCCTCCTCGACGTACAAATTGCCGTCCGTATTGCAGCCTCCGACCGCGAAGAACGCCGCCGCGGGGCCCACCCTGCGGCTGTCGGAGGCGAGCGTTTTTATTTCAGCGGAGGCGTTGCCGCTTACGCTTGCGGCGCGGGCGGCCTTCACCAAGTCCGCCACGGTAAAGATGTTCGCGCCGCCCTCGATTGCCGCGAAGTACATGTTTCGCGGGGCGAGGCACATCAAGTTTGCCAAATTCCCGAATCCTATCATTGTATGCCTTTCCACGCCATGACCTTCTCGTACTCTTCGTCGGTTTGTATGCCCAGATAGCTTGCCGCCTGGCGGGCGACGCTCGCAAACGCTGGCGCCGCCACAATGCCGCCGTAGCCGATTCCGCGGGAATGCGGATTGTCCACTACAACGGTAATCGCAAGCCTTGGCCTGTCCGCGGGGAAGAAGCCCGTAAAGGACGCGACGTGGTTTTTTGTGCTGTATTTATTGTCGATAATTTTTTGGGTCGTTCCGGTTTTGCCGGCCACTTTGTAGCCCTCCACCGCGGCGCGCTGCGCTGTGCCGTCTTTGCCGACTACGCCCGTTAAAATGCTTTGCATGGTCTTTGCGGTTCTGCCTGAAATTGCCTGCCTTACGCGCTTGGGCGGGAACAAAATCTCCTGCCCGCTTTTCGGGAAATAGACTCTCCTTACAAGCTGCGGCTGCATGTAGACCCCGTCGTTGGCGATCGCGCTCATGGCGCAGTGCATTTGCAGGGGGGTTGCGGCCACCGCGTGCCCCATCGGAAGCCTTGTGATTGTAAGGCCGTCCCACTTGTTTACGGGGTTGAGCGTCCCCGGGATTTCGCCGGAAAGGCCTATGTTTGTGCGCTTGCCGTAGCCGAACAGGCTCGCGTATTCGTAAAGCTTCTTTTCGCCCATCATGATTCCGAGCTGCGCCACGCCCCTGTTCGAGCTTTTTTCGGCGATTTGGCGCACGCTCAAAACGCCCATTGTGTGCGCCTCTTTGGGGAGCTTCAAAATCCTGCCCTTGTAGGAGGCGGTGGATTTGGAGCAGTCGAAAGTGTCGTCCTGGGTAACGAGCTGCTCGTTGAGGGCGGCGGCGATGGGCACAACCTTGAAGGTCGAGCCCGGCTCGACTTGCGAGGAAATCGCGAAATTCTTTAGGTTCTCGGCCGGGAAATTGTTGTAGGAGTTCGGGTCGAAGGAGGGGTAGCTCGCCATCGCCCCGATGTAGCCGGTGGAGGGGTCGCTTACGATGATTGCGGCGTTGTCGGGGTTGTACTCCTCGACGATTCTTTGAAGCTCGCGCTGGGCGATTTCCTGCAAAAACACGTCGATTGTAAGCTCGACGTTCATGCCGTCCGACATCGGAACGTCGCGCGTTCTAAGGTGCGGGATTTCGTTTTTGCGGGCGTCCTTTTCGCTAAGAATCCAGCCGTCCTGAGCCTTCAAATAGTATTCGCACATAAGCTCCGCCCCGCATACGGGCGCGCCCTCCTTGTTGACAAAGCCGATGACGTGCGCGGCGAGCCCTTCTGACGGGTATTTTCTTATGTATTTTCTGTCTTCGGTTAGCCCCTTGATTTTTAGCGCGGCGATTTTCTCGAAGGTTTTTTCGTCGACGTCCTTTTGGATTACCTTGTAGCGGCGCGGCTTTGTGACGCGTATGCCGTCCTTGTTCTCGTAGCTTACGTATTCCTTGCGGCATTTTTCGAGCACGAGAGAGGAGGGCAGGTTCAGGATTTCAGCGAGGCGGCAAAGCTTGGCCTCTTCCCGCGGGTTTTGAAGCTCGACCTCGGTGGGGTCTACGGCGACGGTTATGACGCTGTACGACGTTGCGAGAAGATTGCCCTTGATGTCGGTAATGTCGCCCCTTTTCGCGCGCTTTTGCTCAAGCTTGAACCTCTGGCTTTCTATGGCCGCGACGTACTTCGGGCTTTCGATTATGTGGAGCTGCACAAGCCTGCACGATATCGCGCAAAAGACCGCGAACGTCATTAAGCCCACCAGCGCGAGCCTTTTCATGTAAATAAACGGGGAGGCTTTCATCTTCTTGCGGTTTTTTGCGCGGCGGCCGTCTTGCGCGGGCTTATCGCCAACAGTTTTCTTTCGTTAAGCGGAATGTCCTTTAAGGGGAACGCGAAAACCATGCGGTCTCCGCTTGGCAAAATAAAGCCGTCGTCTACGCGCTTGCGCAGCTTTGACGGGGTTTTGCTGTTGGCGATTTCCGCGTTCCAGTAGTCGTTCTCGCGCTTTAAAACCGATATTTTGTTTTCCGCCCTCTGCACGCGCTTGCCCTCCACAACGCAGTCTCTCCTAAGAATCATGACGGACGCCGCCCCAATGCCGGCAACGACGAACACGGCCAAAAGCGCCGCGCTGAAGTGCAGCCAAATGTTGTCGGAATTGTGCTTCATGGGGTTAAATTTTCATCAGCGCCCGGAGCTTTGCGGAGCGCGATCTGGGGTTTTGGGATATTTCTTCGGCGGAGGCCGTAAGGGGTTTGCGGGTTAAAATTTCGGCGAGCTTTACGCGGTCTTGAACCGACGAGCTGTCGTTATTGTCGACGGGGCGGCCAGCCATTTTTTTGAAGAAGCGCTTTACGAGGCGGTCTTCAAGGGAGTGAAATGTGATGACTGCCAAAACCCCGCCTTTTGAAAGGCGCTCGAACGCCTTGGGCAGAGCCTCCTCCGCCTGTCCGAGCTCGTCGTTTACGGCGATTCTAAGCGCCTGAAAAACGAGGGTTGCGGGGTGGATTTTCGAGCCGATTTTTTTGGGGAGAGCCTTTTCGAGAACGCTTGCGAGGTCGAGAGTCGTCTTTAAAGCTCCCGCGCTTGCCGCGTCTTTCAGGGCGCGGGCGGCCTTTTTGTAGCGGGGCTCCTCGCCGTATTCGCGAATGGCTTTTTCAAGCGTTTCGAGCGGGGAGCTTTCGATGAACTCGAGGGCGGTTTGGCCTTTTGAAAAGTCCATGCGCATGTCGATAGGCCCCGCGCCCCTGAATGAAAAGCCGCGCCCGATTTCGTCAAGCTGGAAGGAGGATACGCCCAAATCCATAAGGATTCCGGCGTATCCCCCGCAGTTTAGTTCGTTCAGTTTGGAAAATTCCCCCGCGAAAAATTGGAACCTGCCGGGGAACTCGGCCTCGAACGCTTTCGCGCGCTCCGCGGCGGCGGGGTCGCGGTCGATTGCGACCACCTTGCAGTTTGCCGAATTTAAAATGGCGCGCGCATGCCCGCCGCCGCCGAAGGTGCAGTCCAAATACACGCCGCCGTCTTTGGGCGCGATAGCCTTCAAAACCTCGCCGAGCAATACGGGCTCGTGCCCGAAGGAGGCTTTCCGAATCGGACTTGATTGGCTATCACTGGAATTTGAAGGCATCGAGTATGTTTTTTAGCAGGTGTAAAATTGAAAAATCTCTTTTTTGCAGGGAGGGGGGCATGTCGAAGAATTCCGCGTCCATGCGGTCGTCGTCCCTGATTATTTTTAAAGAGCCGGTTAGAATTAAAAATTTCGATATGTTTTTCATAAGATGTTTTTTATTGTTATAGGCCGAGCTCCGTAAGGACGTCGTTAAGGCTTTCGCCGCCGTCGTCGCCCTCTTCGGACCACTTGCGGAGCCGTTCGGGCTCCCAAATCTGAATGTTTGTGAGGTTGCCGGTCAGGACGGTGTCCTTTTTGATGCCGGCGTGCGCCACGAGCTTTTCGGATAGGGAAATTCTGCCCTGTTTGTCGCAGCCGACGCTTTCGCCGGCGCGGAAGATTTTTGTCAAAACCCTCTGGCGAGCCTGGTTTGCCATGCCCGTTTGCGACACTTTTTCGTAAACTTGTTCGACCATGGCGGGCGGATAAAGGATAATCGAGCCGTTGGGGTTGGGCAGGGCAAGATACGCGGTATCTTCATCGTCCCCGGAAAACCTCCACTTGCTCGGGAAAGTCAGGCGACGCTTGTCGTCCATCGGGCGGGAATACTCGCCGACGAAAATTGCCTTGCCTGATTTTGTAGTTGCCATAGTCGTTATTTTTTTACCATTTATCCCCATAATTGCCCATTTTCCCCCACTGTCAACTGTTTTTTGCAAAAAATTGAAAAAAAATTTTTTTTTGAAAAAAGTCGGGGCGATTTTGAACTCGGCCTTGCCCGTTTTTGACAAGTTATTGACAATTATAATTTTTGACTACAATGCCCTAAATAGGCTAAAAAATAGGCCTTGCGGAAGAATTTTGAAAGTTATTGACAATAAATTCCGCGCAAAAAATTTTTGCCTCAAATAAAAAAATAGCCCGCGAAATTTTTTTTGTAAAAAGCAAAAAAAATCGCGTAAAACGCAATTTTCCCACAAAACAAACAAAAAATTTCGCATAAAGCGCAAAAAAGTTGCGTAAAAACACTAAAAAAACACACCCTAAAAACGTAAAAATCCCCAAAATCCACCAAACATTCCAAAACGAGCCTTAAAATTTTTCGCCTAAAATAAAAACTCCGTCGCGGGTCAAAAATCAAACAACCCCCGCTTCGCCTTTGCACCCTTCTTTCAAAATTCAAATTCCAATTCAAAAATCGCCCAAAAGCTTGCCTTCCTCTCCAAAGCTTGCGGCGGGCTCAAAAAAAGACGCGGGCGCATAGAAAAATTTCCAAAAAAAAGCGCGGAAATCCGCGCCTTCTTCTTTTTTTAAATTTTTGCCTACTTCATGTGGGCTTTAGCGGGACTTTTGTTGCACTGCCCGTAGCTTTTGGAGCCGCAGTAAACGCACTTGTCGTCGCCATGGCCGTGCTTGTGGTTTTTTGTCGGGCTTTTGAGACACTGCCCGTACGAGCTTGAGCCGCAGTAAACGCAGTGCCCTGAGTCGCCAATATGCTCGTGAACCTTGTACGGGCTTTTGTTGCACTGGCCATAGCTTGTCGAGCCGCAGTAAATGCACTTGTCGATGTCGGAGGCGGCAAAAAGACAGGCCGCGCTAACCAGCCCAAAAAAGAATATAAATTTTTTCATGCCAATATAATCGCTTTTTTGGGGGTAAAAGTTTCAGCGCGCCCATGAAAAAATCACTTCTTATCTCTTATGCGCTTTGCTCGGATTTTTCTTCCAATGATAATTGCGCCGCCGACAAACACAATAAATAAACCCGTAAAAAGCCACCTAGCAAACAGCTTATTCTTATTTTCGCTTTCCACTTCACTCACAAACTCGCAATCATCAGAATATTTGTAATCCAAATCAAAGATACTCCAGAAACCCTCCCATAGTTTACTTATAAACGAAGGCTCTTCCTGCGGTTTTTGTTCAGCTTGCTCTTCAACTCCAAACATCCGCGAGAAGACCTTTTGGCTTTCCGCTGCTAACGCCAAAGTTCCCCGCTCCGTTCCGATCTGTTTGAGTGATTTGTTCCCGAGGATTGATTTTGCGTGTTTCAATCTTTCTTCTTCGGTATATACGCGGTAAATAGTTCTACCATCGACGTTGACACTTTCATGTTTTTGCCATATATCTTTGTAAATAATGGCGGCTTGATATTCCGATAATCCTTCCTTTTTTGCTTGCGCTACAAAGGATTCTTTAAACGCATGATCGCTTGAATAGTCGTATTTGGAGCAGCCGCAGAGGGCGAACGCGGCAAGAGTTAACAGCATTAGCAGTTTTTTCATATATGTATTTTTATTTGAGTGTTTTTATTGTTAAATTTTAGCCGCCGCAAAAGGGCTTTTTGAGCGTTTTCAAAAATTATCCCGCGAGGCTAAAAAAATATTTTGCAAAATTTTACTTTTTGTCGGGGAAGACATATTTTACGGGGTTTTGCGCGCCATGGCTATGGGGTTGAAGGAGTCTTTTATATTATATTCTTTCATGATTGCTGTTCTCTTTATTGGGGGGGAAAAAAGTTTTTTAGTTTGAGGAGGACAGGAATTTTTTGACGAGAAGAGTTATGAGCTCTTCAAGCGAGATATTGAGATTGGCCGCTATTTTGCTAAGCTCCTCGTATTCTTCGCCGCTTAGTTCTATTGTAATTTCATCCATATTCAACGCGGCACATTGTGGCGCATTTTTGCGCATTTTGTCAAGCGCATATTTTAATCTGTTTGACTTCTATTCCGCTTTTTTAAATGCTGATTTTATGAGTTCCAAAAAATCAATGGGCATACGTCTCGATCCGGAAGACAGGCAACTTTTGGAGGAACTCGCCGTCTCTTGGCGCATCAACGCCGCCGACATCGTGCGCATGGCAATAAAGTCTCTTTTGGACGAGGCAAAGAAAAACGGCGGCAAAATAGAGCTGCCTTTCGACTTAAAAACAAAGTCCGCCCCCGCTCAAAAATCCGCGCATGGCGGTTCAAAAAAGTAAGCCGCAAAATATTTTTTTGAGCTAAGTATTGCAGCTAAAAAACTCGAAGTGTGCGTTCTGCGCAAAAAAAGGGCTTTTTGAAAGCGTCAAAAAGCCCCGTTTTTTTATTAAAAAAGCAAGCTTATTTTATTTCCTCCTCAAAGGGGCTTGCGGGAAGGTCGCCCGAATTGTACAGGTTTACGTCAGGGTCGGGAGCCCAGGCGTAGCGGACTTTTTTGGCGTCTATCACCTCTTCGGGAATGGTAAGCAGAATCTTGTTTTTGCCGGCGATTTTTGCCTTTGCGGGGTGGAATTTATTGTCGCCGCCCGCGACCTCGAAGCATCTCGGCTCTTTGCCGTCCGACAGTTTCAAGCCCTTCGCGCAGTTTTTGAACGTGATTTTTACGAATCCGTTTTCGGCCTCGACCTTCTTGGGCATGGGCGAGCGCGATACGATTTTTTTGCCGTAGATGTCGGCGAGCGCCATAATCGCGAGCCGGTGCGCGGGCTTGGTTTTGTCGCGCGGGTGGAGCTCGGTTTCGCCGCCGTCTATTATGATTGCGACCCCGCTTTTTTCAACCATGTCGCCAAGCTTGCGCTGGACGTTGCGAAGCGGCGCCCAGCCCTTGTCGACGGAGTCGGGCAGCTGGACGGTGTAGATGTAAAAATTTTCGTTTTCAAAGCACTTGCGCATCATCTTTGCGTATTCGGGGAAAAGATTTATGTAGTTGTCGTGCGTGCCGTTGTTCATTTCGCCCTGGTACCAAATTTCGCCGCGCATTGAAAGCGGCTGCAGCGGCGCTGTCATGGCGTTGTAGCACCATGTGATAACTCCGCAGCGGTTGTCGGGCCTGCGCTTTTTTGAGCGCTCCTCGGCGGGCAGAGCCTCCCAAAGGGCGATGTCGCGCGCCTGCCACTTGTTGAAATTTTTTTCCATATGCTCGACGTACTCGGTTTCGCCCGCGGCCGCCGCGGCCTCGCGCGTCATCCAAGATTCAAGCCTCGAGCCCCCGACGGCCGCGCTGATGTAGCCGATGGGCACGCCAAGCTCCTCAAAAAGCTCGACCGCGAATTTCGAGCCCACGGCGGAGGCCATGCTGAACTGCCTGCGGTACTCGGGCAGAACGGGCAGCCATTTTTGCGCGTCGGTTAAGTCGTGCGGGCCGCGGGGCTTTTCGGCGGTCGCCTTCGGAATGAAATAGTAGCGGACGAGCGGCAGGTTCGAGTTCTTGTCCAAAAACTCCTTGGAGTCTATCATGGAGGTTATGTTTACGTCCATATTGCTCTGCCCCGAGCAAAGCCAGACTTCGCCCACCAGAACGTCTTTAAAGACAATCGTGTTCTTGCCCTGCACGACGAGCTCCTGACCCTCCTTTACGTATTTTTTCGGCGGCAGGTTGACCCTCCAATATCCGTTTTTGTCGGCTATTGCGCCGCCCTTTAAATTCATGAACTTGACGCTGACTTTTTCGCCCGCGTCGGCCGTTCCCCAAATGCGGATTGGCATGTCGGCCTGCAAAACCATGTGGTCCGAAAAAATATCGGCGCACTTTACGTCCGCATAAGCCGAGAGCCCTCCCGCAACCGCCATCAATCCAATAAGAAACTTAATTTTCATAACGAAAAAAATAATAGCGGCGCCCGAGGTTTCTTCAAGCAAAAACCTTTGCTTTTTGCTGGCAAAAAATTGTCGTAATTTTTGCGTTCGGAAATCAAAAAAGAGCGCCCAACTGGGCGCTCTTTTTTGATTGAGGAGCTATGCAAAGCTCCAAGTTTTTTTGCGCGAGCGTTTCCGGACTTCCCGATATAAAGCGGGGAGGGCGCCGGCTTTTCCGCGCGTTATGCCACGCGCTCGACGAAGAGCTGCGGCGGGTTCGGGCGGCGCGGCGCGAGTCTATATGCGTTGCGCAGGTAGTCCATAGCCGAATCGAGCGAGGATTCGTCGTTATAGTGTATCATCAAAAGCGGTTCGCCGAGCTTTACCTGCGTGCCTATCTTTTTGATTTCGGTAATGCCGACGTAGGGGTCGTGCTTGCCGTTTTTGCCGTTTGAAAGCAGCTGCACTCCGCGCGCTATCATGCCCGCGTTTATATTATGGACGTAGCCGCGTTTGGGCGCGGGCAGCTTTCTGGTATGCTTGGGCATCGGGTATTTTTCGGGGTCGGTAAGCCACGGGGCGCTGCCGCCCTGCGCTTTTACCATTTCGAGGAATTTTTTGTATGCGGAGCCGTCTTCGATTACGCGCTCGACCGCCTGTTTAGACGCCAGCGTAGAGCCCGCAACGCCCGCCTGGCGCACGATTTCCATGCCGAGGCGCATTACGAGGTCTTTCATATCCTCGGAGCCTTCGCCCTTCAGGAATTTGACGGCCTCCAAAATTTCAAAACCCTCTCCAACGCAGTCGCCGAGCGGCTGGTTGATGTCGGTTACGAGGGCCACGCACTTGCGCTTCATGACCCTTGCGACTCTCGTTATTGTGCGCGCGAGCTGTTTTGCCTGCTCGATGTCGTGCAGGAAGGAGCCGTTGCCCCATTTTACATCCACAACAAGTCCCTCCGCGCCCGCCGCGAACTTCTTGCTTAGAACCGACGAAGTTATAAGCGGCAGCGACGGGATTGTGGCTGTGTTGTGGCGCATTTTATAGATGATGTCGTCCGACGGGGAAATGCGGCTGTCGTACTTGCATATGGCGCAGCCCACCTTTTCGAGCTGTTTGGTGAATTCTTCGAGCGATAGGCTTGATTTGAACCCGGGTATGGACGAAAGCTTGTCGTGCACGGATATTACAAAATCTTCGTCCTGGCTAATCATTGAGGGCATTACAACGCCGCAGGCCGCGGCGATGGCGGTGAGTATGATTGTGGTTTTGTCGCCCACGCCGCCGGTGGAGTATTTCGCGACCTTGGGGCGGGTTATGTTTGACAAATCCAAAACTTCGCCCGTCAAAATCATTTCCTCGGCGAACATGGCCGTTTCTATCGCGGACATATCCTTGAAGAATATCGCCATAATCAGCGCGGACATTTGGTAGTCGGGAATATCCCCGTCCAAAATGGAGTCTACAAGGAACCTTACCTCTTCTTCCGTAAATTCGTTGCCGTCAATCTTCTTTTGTATTAGATATGTGTACGACGGCTTGATTTGCGTTTTCAGCCCCGAAATTTTCTTTATAGCCATATTTTACAGATTCGCTTGTGTGAGTGTTTGATTGTTTTAAGCTTGCCGCTCTTTTTCTTTTTCGGATTTTTTGCGCGGTTTTGCCTTTTTTAAACTGAAAAAACTCCGTTTTAAACAAGCGCCGCCTTCTTGGTCTTTAAAACGGCGTTTTATTTATTTGCGAAAAATAAAAATTTTTTCAGTCTATAAGGGTGTAAAAGCGCGACTTTTTAATCCGCAATTATATAAAGTGCATATTTTTTTGAAAAAGTCGAGAAAAAAATGCAAAAATAAGCGGTTTATGCAAAACGCGGCGTTTTTCGCGCGAAACATAAAAAGTATCGGCGCAAATATTAAAAAGCCGAAAAAATTTTTTGATTTTCGCGGTTTTTTAAAAATCGCCGCCGGCATAAAAAAAGATTGTCAAAGCCGCCTTAAAAAGATTTATATATGGTATTTTTAATATGGAAGGCATATCAAAAGACAAAGCCAAGCCGTCTTTCGAGGAGGCTTACGCGGAACTTCAGGGCGTTTTAAAGGAGCTCGGCGGGCAGGGCGTGCCGCTCGACGAGCTTGTGGAAAAATACGCCAGGGCGAAGCGCTGTCTGGAAATTTGCCGCGAACGCTTGTCCGAAGCTGAAATGCGGGTTAAAATCCTGTCCGAAAACGGCGAGGAGGATTTTTCAAAGCAGTGATTCGGAAACCAATTTTCAAATATTTAAAATGTCGATTTTAAGCTCAATAAAATCCCCGGCGGACGTAAAAAAGCTGCGTTCGGCGGATCTTCCGGCCCTCGCGCGGGAAATCCGGGAAAAAATAATTTCAGTGACATCGCAAAACGGCGGGCATGTCGGCCCGAATTTGGGCGTCGTAGAGCTTTGCATCGCCCTCCACAGGGTTTTTTCAACCCCGAAGGACAAAATCGTTTTCGACGTCTCCCACCAAAGCTACGTCCACAAGCTTTTGACGGGGCGCAACGGCGAAAAGTTCGACAATTTGAGAAAAACCGGCGGCTACTGCGGCTTTTGCAACCGCTCTGAAAGCGAGCACGACGCCTTCGGCGCGGGGCACGCGGGCACGGCGCTGTCGGCGGCTTTGGGGCTCGCCTCGGCAAGGGACATGCTCGGCGGCGACGAAAACGTAATCGCCGTTCTCGGCGACGCCGCCCTTACAAACGGCATAAGCTTTGAGGCTCTCAACAACATTTCATCGTCCGCCAAAAAGTTCATACTGATATTAAACGACAACAAGATGTCCATATCAAAGAACGTCGGCGCCCTTTCAAAATACTTTAACGACCTCATCACAAACCCCGCCTACAACAGGCTCTTTTCCGACATGGAGTCGTTCCTGAAAAAGTCGGGGATAGGGCAAAAGGTGGCGAAAATCGGGCGCAAGGCCATGCACGAGACGAAGGACTTTTTGATGTCGTCTTCGATGTTTGAAAAGTACGGCCTGCGCTATCTCGGCCCCATAGACGGGCACGATTTGCCGCTCTTGGAGCAGTATTTGCAGTTTTGCAAGTGCTCGCCCGAGCCCGTTATTTTGCACATTATAACGGAAAAGGGCAGGGGGCTTGAATGCGCCCTGAAAAATCCGGAAAAATTCCACGGCGCAAGCCCGTACGACATCCATACCGGCGCGAACAAGGAGCACACCGACCCCAACGCCGTCCTCTACCAGGACGCCATGGGAAAAACCCTTTTAAAAATCGCGCAAAAAGACAAAACCGTCGTCGGCATTACCGCCGCCATGAGCGCGGGCACGGGGCTAAGCCATTTGAAGAAGGCGATTCCGTCGCAGTTCTTCGACGTGGGGATTGCCGAGGAGCACGCCTCGATTTTCGCGGCGGGGCTCGCCGCGCGCGGCATAAGGCCCGTTGTGGCTATATATTCGTCTTTCATGCAGAGGGCTGTCGACTGCGCCATGCACGACGTTTGCCTTCAGAACCTGCCCGTCACTTTTTGCATGGATAGGGCCGGCCTCAGCGCGCAGGACGGCGCGACGCACCACGGCCTTTTCGACATCGCCATGCTAAGGTGCATTCCCAATGCCGTTTTAATGCAGCCCTCCAACGAGGACGAAACCGCCGACATGCTGTTCTCGGCCGTTTACAGCGGCAAGCCCTGCTTTATACGCTACCCGCGCGGCAAGGGCGAGTACGTCAAGATGAAGGATTTTCCCGAAAAAATCGAAATCGGCAAGGCCGTCGAGCTTAAAAAGTCGGACGGCAAAGTGTGCATTTGGGCGCTGGGCAACATGGTTTCGGTAGCTATGAAGGCGGCGGAAATTTTGAAGGCCGGGGGCGTTGACGCTGGGGTGGTGAACGCCCGCTTTGTAAAGCCTTTGGACTCCGCGCTCCTTGCAAAGCACATGTCCGAAAACTCCCTTATCGCAACCCTTGAGGACCATTCCGCAAAGGGCGGCTTCGGCAGCGCGGTTTTGGAATTTTTGCAGGAGAGCCGCTGCAAGACCCCCGTCGAAATTATCGGCTGGCCCGACCAGTTTATCCCGCACGCCTCGAATGTCGACGCGCTTCGCGAAAAATACGGCCTCTCGCCAGAAGCGGTCGCGGGCAGAATATTGGGCAGGCTTCGGGCTTAGGCGGCGTTCGTGGTTTTGCGCTGTCGGCGAAATTTTTTGGCGGCCATGAAAATTTCCGCAATCAGAAGGTTTTGCGTTTTCGCGACGGCTCTGGCCCTGCTGTTTTCATTCAGCTATTTGGAAAAAGCCGCGGGCGGGAAAATTGTCGTAAGCGTTGGCGGTTTTGAAGTTTTTAGCGCGGAATATTTTTCGTATAAGGCGGCGCTTTCTTGCGTATTTATTATTGCCGCGGCGTTTATTATTGCGGG
>JAGBOM010000208.1 GCA_017633865.1 Opitutales bacterium | reverse complement strand
TTGGCGGCGGTAGTTTTCGGGATTATCGTGCTGAAAAAAGATTTTAAGACCTGCTGGCGCGAGGCTGCGGCGGCGATTTTCCCCGCGAGCGTGGCGCTGATGCTTTCGCTAATCGCAAACGCCTACCGCTACGAGGGCGAGGAGCTTCCGTTTTTGGCCGCGGCTGGAACGTCCGCGATAATCGCCGCGTTCGCGTTCAGGTCGGCGCTGGGCTGCGCCATTGCGGCGGCTCTTGCGACGTCTATAATCGACAACAGCAACACCGTCTGGTGCGAGGCTGGCTATTTAATTTTCGCGATATGCCTAACGATTGCAAGCGGCGCGGTTTTGCTTGGCGTCTACAAAAGCGGCGGCTTTTTCAACTATGTTTGCGCGGCGGCGTTTTTGCTGTTTTCAGAAATAGGCCTTTGCGGTCTTCTGCCGCATTTTCCGGAATATTCAGCGCCGGCCGACCTCTTAAATTTAAGCGCGATAAGCGCGGTTTTGTTCCTGCTAAACCGCGGGCAAAAGGCGGAAAGCTTTTTCAAGACTCCCGTTTTTATCGCGGCGCTAATCGGATTTTTCATCGTTGCGGGAAATATGATTTGCGACGCCAAATTCTTGTTTGAAAAAAGCCTGTTCTGCATAAAAGACATCCCGGCTTTGAATTTGGCGATAGCTTTCAGCGTTCCCGCGCTATGTTTGGCAGCGTACGCGGCAATGGCGTTCTCAAAAATAAAGCGCGGCTGCAAGGGCTGCGGGGGCGCGCTTTTGCTAAGCCTTATTTTCCCGCTTTTTGCCATAATGGCGGCTTTCCGCGCCGGGGCGGCAACAAGCGCGGTTCTCGCTAACCTGCTTATGTTTTTTGCGGGCGCGGCGTTCGTTTTTAAAGGCTTAAAAAACCGCGACTTTTTCGAGATGAACATAGGCGTTTTCGTATTCGCAATGCAGGCGATTTTTAGAATCGCCTCCACCGACAGCATTTTGGCGAAGGCCGCGTTCTTTTTCGCGGCGGGAATCGTTTTGGTTGTGTTTAACAAAATTTTAATCGCAAGGAAGGCTCTATGAAAAAATTTAGAACGTGGATTTTTATTTTGGCAAGCGCCGCGTTTTTAGGCGCAGCCGCGCACTCGATATGCGTTTTTAACAAGGCTTTGGACGGCGGGCTTGCCGTAAAAATGAAGCCCGAATACCTTTCCCCTTATAGATGCAACGCGGATTTTAAGATTTCCATGCCGTACAAAAACGATTTAAGCTTTGTTAAGGTTAAGGATAAAAAAAGGGATTATTACCCCGGATATCGGGAAGATAAACATCTGTATGTTTTGGTTTGCGCGGACGAAAACGGATTTTTAAAGCCCCTTTCCTACTCTGAAAAGCCCGTTAAATGCGCGGAAAATCAAGCACTGCTCCGTTTAAAGCTAAACAAAATCAAATTTACGGACGATAAGGGCAAGGTCTTGGAAAATCCCGAAATAGTTTTCCGCTTTAGTTCCCCTTCATTATTGGCAAACGGCGAAAAGGTATTCACCGAGCTTAATAAGAAAACCCCATATAACATTACTGTTTCCGCAAAAATAAAAGACGGCGTTGTGCTTTATGAAAGCCTTGTGGACAGCGGCAGAGAGTTTTTAAAGCAGCGGTAAACAAAATCCTCCCGCCCGTCAAGACTTCGGCGGGCGTATTAATTTTTTGCAAGCCAAAAAAATTTTCAAAAAAAATTGACATTTTGAACGGGCTGTTTAATCTGAAACCAATTTAAAACAAAAATTTATGAAAAAACTGCTTATATCGCTATCAGCTCTTGCGTTTGCGCTTTCCGCAAATGCCGCATGGAATACTTCCTCAACCTCCGGATATTGGAATGATGTGTCGATATGGAATCAAGGCCATACGCCCTCTGTCGACGATGACGGCATAAATATCGGCAATAACACGACTGTTTACATCAATACCGCAGTCGATCCGATTAAAACAATGTTCATCAAGCCAAACGGCTCGTTGGTTTTCAAGCAGGGCGCGTCTTTGACATCCACCGGCGGTATTGCTATGGACGGTGTGGGCTCCAACATAAAATTTTTGGGCGGCTCTTATGTAACAGCCACCAATATTAACCACAACAATCATGGCGACTTTTATTTCGGCGGTTATGACGACGTCACAGGCGATTTTGTCGCGGCTGTCGCAAAGAGCGTAAATTCAACTGCGCGCCTGCAATGGGTTGCCGACACTACCGCAACATTTAATCTTGCCGCTTCCAATTTGATTGACGGCAAAGTTTCGGGGCGGGACGACAATGCAATCTTCTACACCACCGGCGAACTGCAGGTGATTAAAAATGAAATCTTGCTGGACTTCACAAATATTACGGTTGAATCTTTGGCGCAAAGCGGCATTGCAGATTCCGGCACATATTACGTTGCTTTGGCTTCCTGGGGCATTACATACAAGGCAATCGGCGGCGCGGATTTCAACCCGACTTTGTCGGCGGATTCCCACGATACCGATTTGGTTTCGTTTGAAGGTTTTGAATGGGGCAACGGCACAAGCCAGTCAAACAACACATTGTATGCTGTTTTGAATGTATCCATTCCCGAACCCGCCACATACGCGGCTTTGTTCGGCGCCCTCGCCCTCGCCTTTGCGGCGTACCGCAGGCGCAAGTAGCAGAAATTCCCGAATTTTCAAACCACGGCGCGGAGCAAAAATTTCCGCGCCTTTTTTATTTTTATGTCGGCGAAAAAATTTTTCCGTATTGTATCCCGCCGCTCGGTTTGACTAAACTCGATTTTTACCTGCAAAGACCGCTGCGGATATGTTTTCGCAAAAACAAAATGCGCAACGGGCGCGGAAGCAATAGTGTTTATTGCCGAATTTCGGCGCGGTTGGCATATTTAAACTCTTTGAAAAGCCGCCGTTTCGCAGTTTTTAAGCTGCGGAAAAACGCTAATCGCTTTCGCGGGAAATAAACTGCTTTGGCGGGCGATTAAAAGTTTTCGAATGGGCAAAAAAAAAAGCGGGGGGAATATTCCCCACGCCTAAATTTTTAGTTTCAAAAACCCGCCTTTGGCGGAGGGGAAAATCCCCCTCTCCAAAAGCTACTTTATGACCTTGATTTCGTAGGCGCACCAGTTGCCGCCCTGCTCTTTGGTGCTTTCGATGCAGAACACTTTGATGTTTTGCGGCTTCTTGAATTTTATGATGTCGGAATGCTCCGCCTTGATATGCTCAAACTCGACCTTTTTCATATTGTCGAGAGAGTCGCCCACAAACACAACCGGGCCGAGAACCCTGTCGTTTCTGGAGTTTGCGAGCTCGAATTCAAAACCGCTAATAGTTTCCGCATTCGGGAATTCAAACATAAGCCCCATTCCGGGTATGCGCGAGCAGCCTGTCGCCCAGCGTGTTTTAATATCGCCGTCGAAGGCTTTTCTAAGCTCCGCCTCGCCGTGGGTTGCCCAGCCCGTCATGCCGCCGGGCAGCTTCTTTGCGCTGCATTTTG
>JAGBOM010000207.1 GCA_017633865.1 Opitutales bacterium | reverse complement strand
TCGTTTATCAAGGAATTTTCGAAAACAATCGAACCGCGGTTGTTCATTCCGATAGACTCGTTGTCCTTGCCGAAATTAAACGTGGAATTTTTAAATACGACTTCCGCGCCGTTGCGTGTCGCGATTTTGCCATAGAACGTGGAATCCACAACATTGAACTGCTTTTCCACGTAAACATAGCCGTTCATCTGGTAAAGAGAGGCGCCGTTCGACAAGGAAACATTGCCGTTTGCGGTGCTTTCGCCCCTTGAAATCAAAGTGGCGTTATTGACATTTATAGTGGGGTTGTAAAAGCCGGATATTGAAGCGGTCGCGCCGTTTCCAATGTTAATTGTACCGTTGCCGTCCTGGGCAAAATTGCCTGTGATGTAAAAATCGTTTTGAATGTTTATCGTGGAATTCCAAAGCCCCGTGACGGTCATATCCACCAGCGATCCCGCCGAGCCTATGGCGGCGGAAGTCGTAAGAACGCTGTTGTCGAGCTTTACGCGCACCTGCGTTCCGTCCCAAGCCGGGACGACAGTTGATATTTCCCACGGCACGACCGACATTGTAACGTTCTGCCAGCCGCCGTCATCGTATTGGTTCCAAACGGAGGGAGAGTTAAAATCTCCGTCAGCTATGGCGTCGGCGCGAATGCGCGCGCCAACGGGTATGTCTGCTTCAGTAGCCGCGAAAGCAAAAGACGAAGCCAATGCAAGCGAGGCGAGCGATAATTTCTTATGCGATATGGTTTTCATGGGGTTATATAAGAAAGTTTTTAATATATAGAACTTAAATTTATATTTTATAATTCGAAAATTAGATTTTTATTCCGAGAAAGTCAACATAAATATTCAAATATCAATAAAAAGTAAAAATCAGCCCGCTCAAACATTTGAGATAAAAAATCCGCGCAAAAAAACAATAAAGCTCCCGAAAAGAAGCCCCAAGAAAAGCGGATAATAAAAAACAAACTGGCGGGCGAAAATCAGCCGCGCTTTCTAAAAAAGCTATTTCCTAAAATAAAAAATAGTTTGCTTATTTCCCGCTCCGCCCCGATTTTTCAGCTTTTTGGGAGGATTCGCGGATGACAAGCTCGCCGACGCAATCGAAATGCCCGTTGCCCTGCCCCTTTGCCACTGCATAAAAAGCCTTTTGCGCGGCGTACTCGACAGACTGCCGGTAAGAGGTAATGGAGGGCATAAAGCAGGCGGAAGTCGAAATGTCGTCAAACCCCGTAATCAAAACGTCGCGGGGGGCTTTTACGCCCGCTTCCGAAAGCCGCTTTATAACGCCCATAGCGATGACGTCGGAGGCGCAGACGATGGCGTCGGGCAAATCGCCCTTTTTCAAAATCGTCTCGGCGATATCGGCGCCTGCGAGCATGTCGTTTTCGCAAACGCTGTTTATTGAATACGCCTGCGAAAACTTCTTTGCCGTAAAAACGTCGAGAAACACCCCTTCCCTGCGCGCGTGCACGGCCGCGTTTCGGCGGGCGAAAACGACTTTTTTCGCCTCCTGGCCGGACAAATGCGCGCAAATTGAAGTCATCGCCATAAGCTCGTCAACCGCGACCGAAAGCTTCAGCCGCTTGTCCGCGCCGTGCCCGATTCTCGCGACGGGGATTTCCGCGAAGTCGGAAACCCACGAAATATCGCCGTAGGAGCCCACAATTATAATGCCGTCAACATTGTGCTTGTAAAGGGGGCGCAGGCTCTGCTCGGAAAGGGCGCGGTTTGTAAGCCCTACAAGCAGAATGGAGAAATTTTCCTCGTTCGCGACTTTTTGAAGCTCGCCTATAACCTTTGTGAAGAACGGGTCGTAAAAGTCGTACACCACCACGCCTATCGTCGCGCTTTTCTTGCCCTTTAACGACAGCGCCGCGGAGCTCGGCACATAGTTGAGCTTTTTGGCGAGCGCCTGGACACGGTCTATAAGCTCGCGGCGTATGCCGATTTCCTCGGCCTTGCCCGACAAAACCCTCGAAACAAGCGAGGTGCTCACGCCCAATTTTTTTGCGATGTCCTTCTGGGTTACTTTCATACTTTTACAACTCAATATAATCCCAAAAATTTGTCGAGATTTTTTATGGGTTTTTTTGCGCCGCCAAAAAAGGCTTGACTATTTTCTCAAACGATAAAGCATTAAGTTTATTCGATATGCGTACTTTTATAAACGACAATTTTCTCCTTCAATCCGAAACCGCGAAAAAGCTCTATTTCGGCTACGCCAAAGACATGCCCATAATAGACTTTCATTGCCATCTTTCGCCGCGGGAAGTGGCCGAAGACGCCAAGTGGGACAACGTCTTTCAAGTGTTCCTCGGCGGCGACCATTATAAATGGCGCGCAATGCGCTCCAACGGCGTCGAGGAAAAATACATCACCGGCGACGCCCCCGACCGCGAAAAGTTCGAAAAGTTCGCCCAAACAATGCCAAAGCTTTTGCGCAACCCGATTTACCACTGGACGCACCTCGAGCTTGCAAGATACTTCGGCATCTACGAGCTTCTAAGCCCTAAAACCTCCCAGCTTATTTGGGACAAGGCAAACGAAGTCCTGCAAGGCGGGCTCTCCGCAAGGGAGTGCATGCGCCGCTACGGCGTAAAAGCCGTCTGCACCACCGACGACCCAACTTCCGACCTGCGCTGGCACAAAAAAATCGCCGACGACAAGTTCGAGACGAAAGTCCTGCCCACCTTCCGCCCCGACAAGGCCTGCGCGGTCGAAAATCCGCGCGCGTACGTGCAGTATATTGACGAGCTTTCCGCGGCGTGCGGCTCTAAAATCTCCGATTTTGACGACCTTCTTTCCGCGCTAAAATCGCGCCACGACTATTTTAACAGCGCCGGCTGCCGCCTTTCCGACAACGGAACATCCACAATCTGGTACGAGGAGGCGACCCCAGCGGAGCTCAACGCGATTTTCAGAAAGGCCACAAGCGGCGGCAAGCTTTCAAAAATCGAAACCGCGAAATTTAAAAGCGCGTTTTTGACAGAATGCGCCGTTATGGACTTCGACGCGGGCTGGACAACCCAGCTTCACATAGGCCCGATGCGAAACAACAACACAAAGATGTTCGAGCTTATCGGCGCGGACACCGGCTTCGACTCCATCGGCGAGTCCAACTACGCCTACACGCTTTCAAGGCATCTCGACAGGCTAAACTCGCGCGGCAAGCTCGGCCGCACAATCCTCTACAACCTGCACCCCAAAGACAACGAAATGCTCGCCACAATGCTCGGCAACTTTCAGGACTCCTACTGCCCGGGCAAAATACAGCTCGGCTCGGGCTGGTGGTTCTTGGACCAGCTTGACGGCATGAAGCGCCAGCTTGAGGCTCTTTCGCAGCTCGGGCTTTTGAGCAGGTTCGTGGGAATGCTTACGGACTCGAGGTCGTTCTTGTCCTACTCGCGCCACGAATATTTCAGGCGTAACCTCTGCAACATTTTGGGAGGCGAAATGGAAAGCGGGCTCCTGCCCGACGACATCGGGCTCGTCGGCGAAACGGTTTCCGACATATCTTTTAGAAACGCCGAAAGCTACTTCAATCTTTAATTCAAATAAAAAAATTTTATGGCGGAAAAAAAACTTAAAATCGCGCTTGTGGGGCTCGGCCCCATCGGAACTTTGCATATCGACAACCTAACGGGCGGCAAGGTGAAAAACGCCGAGCTTGTTGCCGTTTGCGACATGCGGAAGGTCGACAACCCGAAAATCGCAAGCCTGCCATTCTACGAAAAGCTCGAGGATATGCTCGCAAACTGCGACGCCGACGCGGTCGTGGCGGCCACGCCCTCCTTCACGCACTTTAACCTCGCAAAAACCTGCCTCGAGGCGGGCAAACACGTTTTGGTCGAAAAGCCAATATCGCTCTGCTCTTTCGACGCCAAGCGCCTCGGCGAAATCGCCAAGCGCGCGGGCAAGACCTGCGCGGTAATGCTAAACCAGCGCACCACCCCAATATATAAGCGCATAAAGAATTTGGTTTCGAGCGGCGAAATCGGCAAGGTAAACCGCGTTTCCTGGAATATGTCGAACTGGTACCGCCCGCAAATCTATTTCGACATGAGCTCCTGGCGCGGCCTCTGGAAGGGAGAGGCGGGAGGCGTTCTCATAAACCAGGCAATCCACAATATCGACGCCTTCGCGTGGATTTTCGGGCTCCCGCAAAGCCTGCGCGCATGGTGCAAATTCGGCAAGTACCACAATATAGAGGTTGAGGACGAGGTCTCGGCCTTCATGCAGTATCCCGACGACATGACCGCAACCTTCATAACCTCCAGCGGCGAGCACCCCGGCACCAACCGCTTTGAAATTTCCGCCGAAAAAGCCTACCTTGTGGCGGAAAACGGAAAGCTCTCTATTTCAAAATTCAAGGGCGCGACTTTGCGCGAATTCACCCTCAACACGCTCTACGCTTTCGGCACGCCCGAAACCGAGGAAAGCGTCGAGGAGTTCGACGGCAAAGGCGGCCAGCACGCCGAGGTTATGGAAAATTTCGCGGATTCGATTCTTAACGGCAAAAAGTGCGACTTCGACTCCGCCGAGGGCGCGCTCTCGCTTACGCTCGCAAACGCAATGCTGCTTTCGGGCATCGAAAACCGCGACGTATGCTTCCCGTTCGACGACGAAGCCTACGCCAAAGCCCTCGCCGAAAAGCAGGCGAACAGCCGCCTGCGCGAAAACGTCCGCAAAGACTTCATTTTGGACTTCAACAAATCCTTCCGCTAAAATGCAAAAGCACTCGACCGGCTACGACTATGTCCCCGACGGCGGAAGCAGCGAAGTCGTAAAAAAGGGGGAGCTTAAATTCGCCGCCGCGGGGCTCGACCACGGGCATATTTTCGCGATGACGCAGGGAATGCTCTCGACGGGCGCGGAATGCAAGTACGCCTACGACCCCGACCCCAAAAAAGTCGAGGCCTTTTTAAAGAGGTTTCCGAACGCTAAAAAGGCGGACAGCCTCGGGCAAATTTTGGAGGACGGCGAAATAAAATTCGTCGCCAACGCCTCCGTAAACGCCGACAGGTTTTCGGTCGGCGAGCGCGTTATAAATTCAGGCAAAGACTTTTTTGTGGACAAGCCGCCGTTTACGACGCTCGAACAGCTTGAAAAAGCCGAAGCCCTCGTCAAAAAGACGGGCAAAAAATACATGCCCTACTTCGCCGAAAGAATCCATAACCAGGCGGCCGAAAAGGCTAACGAGCTCATAAAATCGGGCGCTATCGGCAAAGTCTTGCAGGTTCTAATTTTGGCGCCTCACCGCCTTTCAAAAAGCGCGAGGCCTGGCTGGTTCTTCAAAAAAGAACGCTACGGCGGAATTTTGTGCGACATTGGCTCGCATCAGTTCGAGCAGTTTTTGGAATTCACCGGCTGCGACGAAGCCGAGGTTCTAAGCGCGCGCGCCTGCAATATGTCAAACCCCGAAACCCCCGAGCTTCAGGACTTCGGCGAGGCTTTGGTGCGCGCTAAAAACGGCGCCTCTTGCTACTGCAGGGTTGACTGGTTCACGCCCGACGGCCTGCCCGTCTGGGGCGACGGCAGAACTTTTATTTTGGGCACTGAAGGCTATGTCGAAATCAGAAAGTACATAGACTATTCCCGCGAAGGCAACCCGCCGCAAACACTATATTATACGGATAAAAAAGGCGTGCATTGCCTTGACTGCCGCGGCTTGGGCTTCCCGTTCTTCGCGAAATTCGCCCTCGACATTTTAAACCGCACCGAAAACGCGATGACTCAATCGCACGCCTTCGCCGCGGCAAGGCTAAGCCTATGCGCGCAGATGAAGGCGGACAATCAAATTTAAAAAATAAAAAATATGAGCGAACAAAAAAGCAATCAAAACGCCCAGCTTGAAGCGGACAGAAGCACAATTCTAAACGCTAAAGCAAAAGGCAGGCTCGCAACCCTTAAAGCCTATGTGAAATTCTCCGCGCCCGGCTGGCTGCAAAGCGCGACCACCCTCGGCGGCGGCTCGCTTGCCTCCGCGCTATATTTGGGCGTTCTGGGCGGCTGCTGCTTTATGTGGCTGCAGCCGTTTGCGATGGTCTTGGGCATAATCACGCTCTCTGCAATCGCATACATTTCGCTTTCAATAAAAAATAAGCCGATGCGCGAATTAAACGCGAACATAAGCCCGATTTTGGGCTACGGCTGGGCGATAGCCTCGATGGTCGCGTGCCTTGTAAACGCCATGCCGCAGTTCGCGCTCGGGGTCGCGTCGGTGCAGCAAAACCTCTTTAAGGGCATTGTGCCGATGGGCAAAACGAGCGAATGCGTAATAACGTTCTGCTTTTTCGCGGCGGCGATGGGGCTAATTTTGCTCTACTCCGCGGGCGGCAAGGCGGCGAAGCTTTTTGAAAGAATAATAATGCTTAGCGTCGCCACAATCGTAATATGCTTTTTCAGCGTCGTTATATTTTTGGCTACCCGGGGCGAAATCGACTGGCCGAAAGTTTGGGAGGGATTCATTCCGAATCTGTCGGTGCTAAGCGCGCCATCGCCCGACTTCATGGAATATCTAAACCAGCTTGGCGACAGCGCGAAAGAGTACTGGTCGAGCGCAATCGTAAAGGAGCAGCGCGACGTAATAATATCGGCCGCGGCGATGGCTGTCGGCATAAACATGACGTTCCTCTTCCCATACTCCATGCTCAAAAAGGGCTGGGACAAAGACTTTAGAGGCCTTGCGATTTTCAACCTCTGCACAAGCCTTTTTGTGCCGTTTTTGCTCGCCACTTCCTGCATAGTAATCGCGGCGGCCTCGCAGTTCCACGCAAAGCCCGTAGAGGGTTTGGTTGACGGGTATTGGACGACAAGCCAAGTTCAGGGCGAAAACATCGGCATTAAATCCGTCCCTGTGGCGTATGTCGACAATTCCGGCAAATACAAAAACTACATAAAGGAGCTCGTGCCAAGCGGCGCGCCCGTCATCTATTTAAACCTCGAAAAAGACAAGGCTCTCCCGCCCGAAAACCTCGTGGCCCCCTACCTTAGCCTGCTTGAAAAAAGAATGAAATCCAAATTGGGCGGCGATATTATTCAAGCGTTGCCGCTAACCGCCAAACTTACAACCATGCAAAAACAAAACAAGGCCGAAAAGCAGGTTGTTTCGATGCTCGTAAAAAGAGACGCCATGAACCTCGCCTCCACCCTCGCGCCTCTTGTCGGCGAGAATGTGGCAAAACACATCTTCGGCCTGGGCGTATTCGGAATGGCGATGAACGCAACGCTCATGAATATGCTAATCTGCGGGCTTTGCTTTGCGGAAATCTTCGGCAAGTTCGGCAACCGCAAATGGGAAATCGCGGGATCTTCGCTCGTATTTTTTAGCGCGTGCGTATCGCTATTCTTGGCGGGGGCGAAGATGTGGCTTGTCATCTACGCGGGCGTTATCACGATGGTGCTTCTGCCGATAGCAAGCGGCGCGTTCCTCGCAATCTTAAACAGCAAAAAAATCCTTAAAGAAGCCGCGCCGCGCGGTTGGGCGAGAGTTATGTGGAACGCGCTTTTGGGCATTACGCTCTTTTGCACGTCGGCGGCTATCCTCCACGTTTTGCACAGCAAAATCGGAATCACGGGACCGATTCCGTTCTTCGCCTTTATGGCGATAATCGTCGCAAACTACATGATGATAAACTCAAAGCGCGGCGGGGAATAACACAAAACGTTTTTACAATATTAGCACTATGAAAAATCTTTTCGACATCACTGGCAAAGTAATAGTCGTGTCGGGCTCAACGGGCGTTCTCGCGGGGGCCACGGCGCAGTATTTGGCGCGTCAAGGCGCGAAAATAGCATTCTTGGGCAGGCATCGGGAAAAGCTCGACGCGGCCTTGAAAGAGGCCTCCAAAACAAACGACGGCTGCTCCGCCTATGTCTGCGACGTTTTAGACGCCGGCTCCCTCAGGCGCGCCAACGACGCAATCCTCGCCAAATACGGCAAAATTGACGTTCTGGTAAACGGCGCGGGCGGCAATATGCCGGGCGCCGTAATCCCGCCCGACAAGAGCTTTTTCGACCTCGACTTCTCGCAATGGCAGCAGGTCTTGAATCTAAACTTGGGCGGCACGGTGATGTCGTCGATAGTTTTCGGCAGGGTTTTCGAGGCGCAAAAATACGGCGCAATAGTGAACTTCTCGTCGATGTCGGCAACGCAGGCGCTCACGAGGGTGCTCGGATACTCAAACGCCAAGGCGGGGGTCGACAATTTCACGCGCTGGCTCGCCACGGAATTCGCCAAAAAAATCGGCGACAAAATTCGCGTCAACGCCATCGCGCCCGGATTCTTCATCAGCGAGCAAAACCGCGCGCTTTTGACCAACCCCGACGGCTCGCTCACCGAGCGCGGCTCGCAGGTTATAGCAAAAACGCCCTTCGGCCGCTTCGGCGAGGCCGAGGACATTTTCGGAACCATGCACTTCCTCTGCTCCGACGCCTCCGCGTTCCTCACGGGCGCGATTATCCCCGTCGACGGCGGGTTCTCGTGCTTCTGCGGCGTTTAATTTAGAAAGGTCTTTTTTTATTATGCCAAAAGAATATTTGATAGAGGGATTCAGGTGGTACGGCAGGCGCGACCATGTTCCGCTTTCTTACATACGCCAGGCGGGCGCAACCGACGTGTTTTCTTCGCTTCACGAAATCCCCTACGGCGAGGTCTGGAGCGCGGAGGCAATCAAGGCGCACCAAAAGATTGTAGAGGAAGCGGGGCTGAAATGGTCGGTGGTGGAGTCGCTCCCCGTCCATGAGGACATCAAAACCCAGACGGGCGACTGGAAAAAATACATCGAAAACTACAAAACAAGCCTGCGCAACCTCGCCGCCTGCGGCATAAAAGTAATCATCTACAACTTTATGCCCGTGCTCGACTGGATTCGCACAAACCTCAAATACACGCTCGCCGACGGCTCGCGCTGCCTGCGCTTCGAGGCCGCGCAATTCGCGGCGTTCGACATGTTCGTCTTGAAGCGCGAAAACGCCCAAAAAGACTATTCGGACGAAATCAGGGCGAAGGCGAAGGCGTTTTTCGACTCGCTAACAAAAGAGCAGATTTCCGAATTTGAATCCTCGATAATGGACGTTTTTCCGGGCTGCAAGCTCGGCCTAAAAGCCGAAGACCTGCGCAAGATGCTCGCTAAATACAAGGGCATTGACGAAAAGAAGCTGAAGGAGAACCTCGCGTTTTTCCTGCGCGAGGTAAGCCCCGTCGCGGCAAGCCTCGGGCAGAAGCTCGCAATCCACCCCGACGACCCGCCGTTCGACGTTTTGGGGCTTCCCAGAATCGCGAGCAACGTTCAGGACTTTAAGGACATCGTTTCCGCATGCGACAATTCCGCAAACGGCATATGCTTCTGCGCGGGCTCGTTAAGCGCGAACCCCAAAAACGACCTGCCCTCGATGATAGACCAACTTAAGGACAAAATCTTCTGCGTGCACCTGCGCTCCACAAAGGTAGAGCCCGACGGCTCGTTCTACGAGGCGGGGCACCTCGAAGGCGGGGTGCCCATGCCCGAAGTCGTTTCCAAATTTATGGAGATTCAGGCCGAGCGCAAGGCTGCGAACGACGTTTTGCTGGTGTTCCGCCCCGACCACGGCAGGGATATGGCGGACGACCTTTCAAAAAAGTTTCCCGACAACCCCGGCTACAACTTCATTGGCCGCATGAAGGGCCTTGCGGAAATCCGCGGCCTCATGCGCGGAATTATGCACGCCGAAAAACAATAAAACAATAAGCCTATTTTATATCATAAAAAAGCCCGCCGCGCATTTTGCGCCGCGGGTTTTTTGCGCGGGTTTTGCGGGTCTTGCGGATTTTTTAGCTTCCGGCAAAATAAAAGCGGCAAAAAAATTTCCGCCTAAAAACAGGCGGAAAAAACAGGCGCAAAATTCAGCGCGGGCTCTATTTAAATTCGATATTGTAAAGAATTTCCTTTTCGCAAACCTTTTCCCACGGGCGCTTGTAGAGGAATTTTATTTTTACCAAGCCCGGAGCTTTGCCCTTAAAGGAGAAATCCGTAATTTCGGGATTCCCGCACAGGTCTTTGCCGCCGACCTTCTCCGACTTTTTGGAGAGGAAAACGGCCTTGTCCGCGCCCGAAACAATCTCGAAATCCCACAAGTACCCCGTAGTGGCGTTGCCCTCGAGCGAGATTTTTAAGACGGAATTCAGCGGGCAAACCGCGTCGGTGTCGCCCTCAAGCAGAATGCGCTCGCTTTGCGCACCCCCGCCCGCCGCGGTTGGAGCTGAAGCGTCCGCAACAGCCTCGGAGCCGCCGCGGGCGCACGCGGAAAATGCCAACGCAAAAAAGGCGAAGGCCGCGGGACTCAAAATTAAGGGCAAGCGGTTCATGCTAAAGCTCCGTAACTATCGCGTCGGCAAGGCCGTACTTTATGGTTTCCTCGGCTGTCATGTAAAAGTCTCTATCGGTGTCCTTGGCGATTTTTTCGAGGGACTGGCCCGAGGCCTCGGAAAGTATTTTATTGAGCTCGGCGCGCATTCTTTCCATCTCGCGAGCCTGGATGTGCATTTCAACGGCGGTTCCGCTCATCTCGCCCATGATAAGCGGCTGGTGAATCATCACGCGGGCGTTCGGGAACAAAAATCTTTTGCCCTTCGGAGCCGCTGAAAGCAAAATGGAGCCCATGCTCATGGCGATGCCCGTTACAACAACCTTTACGGGGGCCTTGATGAGCTTTATGGCGTCGTCAATGGCCATGCCGTCGGAAATCGAGCCGCCGGGGGTGTTGATGTAGAAGGTGATTTCCTTTTCGTGGTCGAGCATGTCGAGGTAGACGAGCTTTTCCACGATGTCGGCGGCGCTTTCGCCGTCCACTTCGCCCCAAAGGAATATTCTGCGCTCCTGCAAGAACTTCTTTTGGATTTCCGCGTTTTTAGTTTCGTGTTTTTTTTCCTCTTCGCAATTAGCCATAGTATGTTTATTTTTTTGAGATTTCAAAAAGCGCGTACCCCGCAAAAAGGTTCGGCATAAATTTGCACGGCGCGCGCCAGTTGCCCTTCAAGAAATGCTTTCGGTTTATTTTAATATCGTTTGCCTCGCAAAATTCTTTAAAGGAATTAACGGAAATTTGATTCGCGGGGCGGGCGCTGTCCCAGCCCTTCTGGTAGATTTTGTTCACGGTGCGCCCGCCCTTAAAGAGCAGGTAGAGCCTGTTGTACCAGAACCCGTAGTTCACAAAGCCTATCACAACCCTTTTTGCCACGCGCAAAGACTCCTCCACAATCTCCTTCGGGTTCTCGAGCTCCGAAACGGTGTTCGAGCAAATAATCCAGTCGAAAGAGTTGTCGTCGAAAGTTTTGAGGGCTGTGAGGATGTCGCAATGCATTACGTTCACGCCCCTTTTTACGGCGCGCAAAATCTTGCCGAAATCGGAGTCGACCCCGAGCGCGTAAACATTCTTTAGGTTTACGAGCTCCGCCAAAAGTATGCCGCGGCCGCAGCCCAAGTCCATGACGCGGTCTCCGTAGCCGACCCACTCGCAGATTTCGCGCAGCTCGACCTTTTTCTTTTTGGAGATTTGCTTGTTGCCGGACATATTTTAGGCCTCCAAAAAATATTCTATCAATTCGTAAAGCTTGGGGGACTCTATCAAAAACGAGTCGTGCCCCAAGTCGCTCTCGATTTCCGCGTAGGTGGCGTCCTTTCCGCAGCGCAAAAGAGCCTGCACTATTTCGAGATTCTGCTCCGGCGGGTAGAGCCAGTCGGAGGTAAAGCCCACGGCCATTACGCGCGCCTTGACCTTTTTCAGGGAGGTTTCAAGCGTGCCGTCGGGCGCGCGCAGGTCGTACAAATCAAGGGCCCTGGTTATGTACAAATACGAGTTCGCGTCGAAGCGGTTTACAAAGCTGCTGCCCTGGTAGCGCAAATAGTTTTCGACCTCGAAGCCGGAGTCGAACGCGAATTTGGAGTCGGAGCCCTGCCGGAGCTGCCTGCCGAATTTCTCCTCCATGCCCTTTTCGGAAAGGTATGTGATGTGCGCCATCATTCTTGCGATGCCAAGGCCGAAGCGCGGGGGAGTGTCCGCGGAATAGTTGCCGTTGTTCCAAAGAGGGTCGCGCATAATGGAGGTTCTGCCGACGCAGTTGAAGGCGATTGACTGCGCGTTTTCGCGCGAGGTCGTGGCCAAGGCTATTGCCTTGCGCACCCTTTCGGGATAGTCGACAGCCCACTGCAAAACCTGCATTCCGCCCATTGAGCCGCCTATGGCAAGCGCCAAAGTCTTTATGCCCAGATGGTCCAAAAGCCTCGCCTGCGCGGCGACCATGTCCTTAACCGTAAGCGCGGGGAAGGAAAGGTTGTACGGCCTGCCCGTGGCTGGGTTGAGGCTTGAAGGCCCCGTAGAGCCCATGCAGCCGCCTATGCAGTTCGAGCAGACAATAAAATACTTGTTCGTGTCCAAAGGCTTGTTCGGGCCTATTATATTGTTCCACCAGCCCTCTTTGCGGTCGTTTATGGAATAGACCCCCGCGCAGTGGTGGTCGCCGGTGAGGGCGTGGCAAACGAGGATTGCGTTTGAAGCGTCGGCGTTCAGCCTGCCGTAGGTTTCGTAGCGGATGTCGAAGCTTTCAAGCCTGCCGCCGAGCGCGAAATCCAGCGGCTCGGAGCTGTGGAAATCGGAATAGGCGACTATCCCGACCTCCCCCGGGCGGCTTTCCTCCAAAACATCTGTCGAAAAATCGTTCATTTAACAAGATTCGGCGGGCGCGGCCGATTCGCGGCGCGGGCAAACCCCGCCAAAACCGCCTGCACTCCGCCTTAAAAAAGAATTCGCGATCTAAATACAATATGAAAACCCGCCCTCTTTCAAGTATTTCTTTGATGTTTGTATCCGCCCAAGCCCCGCGCCGAAAATGCTTGACCGAAACCCGCCGCGCGTTAGCTTCGGAATTTTACCTAAGAGTGAAAGTCTATATTAAAACATACGGCTGCCAAATGAACGAGCGCGACAGCGAAAACCTCGCCGCCGACCTCGCCGCGCGCGGGCACGAAATTGTATCCGACGAAAAATCCGCGGACGTATTCGTGGCCAACACCTGCTCCGTAAGGGAGGCCGCCGAGCTTAAGGCTCTCGGCAAGCTTTCGAGAATAGCCCACCGCAAAAAAAACGGCTTCCCGATTCTGGCGGTCATGGGCTGCATGTCCCAAAACCTCGGCCAAGAAATCGTAAAAAAAGTGCCGAAAATAGACATCATAGCGGGCACGAAAAAGTCGCCCTACCTGCCCGACTACATTGAGCAAATCGCAAGGCGCAGACTCTCCGGCATCGTCCCGCCAGACCCCCAAAGAGGCGAAAGAATCAAGTGGAAATATAACGACGCCATTATCGAAATCGACGACGACGCCTCCTCCCACCGACTCGTAAAAAACCATCTTGCCTCCCCGCGCCCCGTCTGCGCCAATATCTCGATAATGCAGGGCTGCGCCATGAAATGCTCCTACTGCATCGTGCCCAAAACAAGGGGGGCGGAACGCTCAAGAAGCATTCCGGAAATCGTCGGGGAAGCCGCGCTTCTCGCGAAAAACGGGGCTAAGGAAATCTGCCTGCTCGGGCAGGTCGTAAACGCCTTCGGGCGCGGGCAAATCGAAATTGCCGATAAAAAAACGCCCTTCGTCCAGCTGTTGGAGGAGATTCATAAAATAGACGGGGTAAAGCGCATCAGATTCGTCTCGCCCCACCCGTCCTACTTTAAAAGCGACCTAATTTCGGCGTATTCGCGCCTGCCAAAGCTTTGCGAATACGCCCACCTTCCGCTCCAGTCGGGAAGCGACAAAATCCTGCGCGACATGCGCCGCCCCTACTCCGCCAAAAGATTTGTCGAAATCGCCAACGCCCTGAAAGCCTCCAAGGAAATCTTCTCGCTTTCGACCGACATTATCGTGGGCTACCCCGGCGAAACCGAGGAGGACTTCCAAAAAACCGCCGAAGTCTTCAAGCTCTGCAAATTCGACATGGCCTATATCTTTAAATACAGCCCGCGCGCGGGAACCCTGTCGGCGGAGCGCCCCGACGACGTTTCGGAAAGCGAAAAAGAGCGGCGCAACCAAATCCTGCTCGAAATCCTAAAAGACATGTCGCTCGAGTTTAACGAAAGGCTTGTCGGCACAACGCAGGAAGTCCTCGCCGAGTCTCCCGCAAAACGCGGCGCGGGATTTTTAATGGGCAGAACCCGAACCCATAGAAAAGTGATTTTCAAGGGGGATTCGAGCCTGATAGGAGAGCTTGTCGACGTAAAAATCGAAAAGGCGGGAGTGTCCGCCCTCGAAGGCAGCCTCTAAAAAAATCCCCCGACCCCCGCCGCCGCCCCTCCCAAAAAAAACGAAAATTCGCGCGGATGCGGCGGCTCGAAAAGCGCCAAAAAATTCGTGCAAGAAAAAACGAAAAATAAAAAAAAAGAGTTGACGCGGCAAAGAAAAAAAGTAGATTAAAAAGCTTTAAAAATTAAGCCAGGGTAGCTCAGTGGTAGAGCAGAGGACTCATAAGCCTTTGGTCGGAAGTTCAAATCTTCTCCCTGGCAGTTTTTATGCCCTTTTTTGAGCGCATTTTAAAGTCTTTGCGCAGCCCGCGCGCAAAATATCGGAATTTCCCCGCTTTTTTTCGCTCCTCCCCGCCGCATTTAAGAATGGGCGCGAATTTTTAGAAAAGCGGGGTTTTTTATTTACAAGCCGCCGCGAAGCTGTTGCATTTATAGGCAAAAAATTTGCGCGCGCAAAACCCGTTTCGCCCAAATTTTTTTGGCGGACGCTCGGCTCAAAACAAAAAAATATGTGGAAAATTTTTATAAGGCCTGCGATGATTTTTATCCCCTTCGGGCTGGGAATCGCGCTTCAGACGGCTTTCAGATTCTCTTGGGAAGCCGACGGCGTAAATTTGTCGGCCTGGGGCATAAGAATCGCGCTGATGGCAATGTTTTTGCAAATCTGCCTGCGCATAGACGTAGGCGAGCTTAAGCCAAAGGCGGAGCATTTTAAGATTTTATTTTGGAACGTTTTTATGGGGCTTGCCCCCTATCTGATTTTAAAAAGCGCGGGCTTCGACATTTTGGCGCTTGCCGCGTTTTTTACGGGAATCGCCCCCACCGCAAACGCCGCGCCGGTTGTCATGGGCTTTTTGGAGGGGCGGGTCGGCTTCGTTTTGACGGGGTTTGCGATTACGAATTTGGCGGTCGACATTTTGCTTGTGGCGATTCTTCCCTTCATAGGCGGCAGGCCGAGCGCGGAATTTGCATGGGCTGTGTTTACGCAGCTTTTTATAGTGGCGGGAATACCGATTGCGGCGGCTTGTCTTTTGCGCAAAATCTACGCCCCGATTAAGTTTTACTCCGCGAAATTCGCGATGTTCAACTTCTCGCTTTGGTCGTTTTCGCTATTTATTATAGCCTCGAAAGCGGCGGAGTTTTTCGCGTCGGCTCCGAGTATGCCAAAGAGCGTAGTTTTTGAAATCGCGGCTGTTTCCATGCTTATTTGCGCGGCGAATTTCGCGATAGGGAAATTTTTTGTGTCGAAGGAGTTTTCGAGGGAGTCGAGCCAGACGCTCGGGCAGAAGAACACGGCTCTCGCAATATTTTTAGCGCTTGTTTTCGGCGGGGCGAACGCCCCTCTTGCCGCTCTCGGCCCGACATTTTACGTATTGTGGCACAACGTTTGGAACGCCGCGCAAATGTATAGGCACGACAAGCAAAAGCGGCTGAACCCCGCCGCCGCAAAAATCGGCTCATCTTAAAGCGCGGCCTTGAAAAGCTCCCGCCCCGCCGCAAATGCAAACTCGGCTAAAACGATGACACCGAAGCCTCGGCCTGCGCCTCGCGCTTTTCGGCCTGCTTTTGGTAGATGCTTTCGATATGCCCGCGCATGAGCTTGTCGTACTCGGCGTCGACAAACACAACCATATTGTTCGTCAAAAGCGCGCGCAGCGAGCCGTCGGAAGTTTCGTAGTTGTAGCCCAGCATCGTCCCCTCCTGCTCGGGAATTTTTATGGCTATCCAAACGTCTTTTGTGCGGTTTTTAACGGGGGACTCCCCGAAGGCCCCCGCGTTTGCGGTGTTGAATTTGATTACGGTTTTGCGGCTCGCGAAAACGTCGCCCTCCGAAAAATTCTTTGTCGAGCCTTTCGCCTTTGAGGCGTTGCCCGCGGCCGTGCGCGCGTCGGAAAGCCTGCGCGCCTGCTCGACCATTTTCGCGTAGTTTTCCGAAGCCGCCCGCTTTTCGTCCTCCCAAACATAATAGCTTACGGAGGAGAAAAAGGCGGAGGTTTTGCCGACGGTGCTCGGCGGGTAAAGATACACAAACCTGTCGGAATTTTTGCGTACGATTTTTTCAAGCTCGGCGGAAAATTCGTCGGACGGCGCGGGCTTTGAGGCTACGTACTGCGCGGCCTTCCAAGAAACGCCGTCGCGGCCTTCGAGCATTTTTTTCATCAAAATTTTCACCTCCAAAAACGTAAGCGCCGCCCCGTGCCTGCGGTAGCTTTCGAGAACAGACACCCCTTTTTTAAACGCCGCGTGGACTTCCCAGCCGTAAAGCTCGCCCTGGTTTAGCGTGTCCAAATTTGACGCCGCCGCCCCGTCGAAACGCTTAAAGAAAAAGGCGTTTTTTATGTCTTCGCCCTGTATAAAAAATATGTCCGAATACGGCAGCTCGAGCGACTCGCGCAGCTTTTCCTCCGCCGGATACTCGTACGCGCCCGACTTTGATAGAATCCTGCCCTGAAGCTCCGCGCGCTTTTCCCCCACCCTCGCGAACGAAGGCTGGGCCAATATCAAAGCCGACAATATTAAAGCCGAAAGTTTTGCTGTTTTCATTTCTAGGCGCATATTTTTTTATACTTATAGAATTTTGCGAAAATTTTTTTGCGGCGCGGCCCCCCGCGCCAGGGCAAAACAAAGGCGCGCTTTTCGGGCGCGCCTCAAGCCGGGAAGGCCTACTTGTTCTTGTTTTCGTAGTAGGCGTTTATCTTTGCGGCGACGTCGCGGTAGCCGATGTCGCTCGAGTAGATTTCCTTGTACTCGATAAAGGCCTTGTCTGGGCTGCCCATAAGCTCGTAGGCGCGGGCGAGCTCGTAGATGATTTCCTTCTTGTGCTCGTTCATCGTGATGGTCTCGCGCTTGGCGGTTTCGAGCTGGTCGACGGCCAAGTCGTACTTCTTGCCGCGCACAAACGCCCTGCCCAAGCCCAAGAGGGACTGGCCGCGAACCTTCGGGTTTCTTTGCGAAAGCTGGAACTGGGCGATGGCCTCGTCCAAAAGGTTGTCGTCAAGGTAGAGGTTGCCGAGAATAAAGCGGTAGTTGTAGTCGTTCGGGTAGCGTTCGACCATTTTTTTGGCGTTTTCAAGCCTGAATGAGTGCGCCGTTTGGCGGAGGTCTTCGTAATTCTTGGCGGCGGCGGCGTCTGAAGGGTTGGCTTCGGCGGCCGCTTTTGCGGCGTTCACGCGCATGTCGAGGTCGGCGAGGAACATGTCCTGCTCGAGCTTTTCCAAAGACGTATCGGCCTTGCCGAGGGGCTGCTGGCGCGCGAGCTTTATAAATTCAAGAGCCTCCGCGTAGCGCTTAAGAGCCCGCAGGTGCTGGCAGATGTCTTTATACAAATTGACGTTTTCTGGGTCTTTCTTGATTTTCTCGCGCTCGCGCTCAATCATTTGCTCGAGGGAGTTTTCGTCGTTGGCGAGGCGGTTTTCGGCCTCGCGCTGGGCGGTTTCGGCGGCGTTGTTTATAAGGTCTTTAAACGAGCCCTCGTTCTCCCACTTGTCCTTGAGCATCGTTTTGACGACGGAGGCCTCGCGCATGAGGTTTTGGGCTTCGCCGTTGGCGGGGTCGGCGCGCAAAACGGCCTCGCCCACGCGCATGGCGTCGTCCGGCTTTTCCGCCTTAACAAGCGCGCGCCCGAGCGCGAGCATATTCTTTATGTTCTTGGGCTGAAATTCGGAAATGTCGGCATAGCAGAGCGCGGCGGTCGACCAGTAGTTCGCACCCTCGCAAACTTTGGCCATGCCGTTAAGAACGCCGACGTTGTAGGGGTTGCCCTTTAAAATTTCCTCGCCGTCCGACAAGGCCTTGGACAATTCTCCCTTCGCGGCCAAAGACTTCGCCTTTGCCGAATACACGAGCCCCCCGAATACGCCGAGGGCGTTTGCCAAGGGGTTCGGCTTGCCCGCGATTCTTTTATTTGCAATGTGCAAAAGCTTTCTGACCTCCGCGCACGCCGGATACTTTTGGAGAATGTTGTCGCACAGCCCCGCCGCGTACGCGGGGTTGCCCTTCTCTATCGACGATTGCGCCAATGAGACGTGTTTGGCAAACCTGCGGTC
>JAGBOM010000206.1 GCA_017633865.1 Opitutales bacterium | reverse complement strand
TGTCGAGTATGTTTAAATACACTCCATCGCCGTCTTTTTTTTGCTCCTTGAACTGCGCTCAAAATCTCTGCCCCAAAACCAACGAACTCTGGGCGGTTTTATTTTTTCTATTTTTATTCGGATTTTTTTGAAGAAGCTATTAAACGAAGTTTAATGCGTCTTTAGGCAGAAGGCGCGGGGCTCCGCGCCGAAGCATCACACGAGATGCGCAAGCATCTCACGTCAAGGGCTCTGCCTTTGCGGGGCGGGGTGGAGTTTTTGGGCGTTAAAAGCTGAAATATTTGTTGCTTTTTAGGGTGTTTGCGGGCAATATTGTCAAATAAAAAATTCACATTTGCTACGATGAAAAATCCCTTTAACTCGCTAAAAGAATTCAAAGGCGCCGAGTCCGGCGCAAGCGGCTATATTTACAGCCTAAAATCGCTCGAAGAGCATGGCTTGTGCAATCTCAAAAGGCTTCCCGTAAGCATAAAGATAGTGCTTGAAAGCGTGTTGCGCAACTGCGACGGCGTTTTGGCTGGCGAAGGCGACGTAAAGCGCCTTGCCGCATGGAACGCTAAGGCTCCCGGCGACTACGAAGTCCCCTTTGTCGTGTCAAGAATCGTGCTTCAAGACTTTACGGGCGTGCCGCTTCTGGTGGACTTGGCCGCGATGCGCGACGCCGCCGCCCGCATGGGCAAAGACCCTTCCGCGGTCGAGCCCCTTGTGCCTGTCGATTTGGTTGTGGACCATTCCGTGCAGATGGACAGCTCCGCGCAGGCCTCCTCTTACAAGACGAATCTTGAGCGCGAGTTTGCGCGCAACGCCGAGCGCTACGAATTTTTAAAGTGGGGGCAGCAGGCGTTTAAGACCTTTTCTGTTGTTCCGCCCTCGACGGGCATAATTCACCAGGTCAATTTGGAGTATTTGGCGCGCCTTGTTTTTGAGGCGGAATCGGGCGGCAAAACCGTTTTTTATCCCGACACTCTCGTGGGCACCGACTCCCACACGACTATGATAAACGGCCTGGGCGTTGTCGGCTGGGGCGTCGGCGGGATAGAGGCCGAGGCCGGGATGCTCGGCCAGCCCGTTTACTTTAAGGTTCCGGAAGTTGTTGGCGTAAACGTAAAGGGCAGGCTTTGCGAGGGCGTAAGCGCCACGGACGTCGCCCTAACAGTTACGCAGATGTTGAGGAAGGAAAATGTCGTAGGCAAGTTCGTGGAATATTTCGGCGAGGGCGCGAAGGCTCTTTCGCTTGCCGACAGGGCGACAATCGCCAACATGGCTCCCGAATACGGCGCTACAATGGGCTATTTCCCCGTCGACGAAAAGACGTTGGAATATCTGCGCCTGACGGGCCGAAGCGATCGCCAAATCGCTCTTATTAAAGACTATTTTACCGAGCAGGGGATTTTCGGAATACGCTTGGAGGGCGAGTGCGACTACACTCGCGTTGTGGAGCTCGACCTTTCAAAAATCCGCCCGTGCGTCGCCGGCCACAAGCGCCCGCAGGACAGAATCGAGCTTGGCGGCTTAAAGGAAAGCGCCGAAAAGCTTTTGTCTGAAAACGGCAAGTCCCCCTCGCAAAAATACGCCACAAACAGGGGCGAAATCTTTAACGGCGCGGTTTTAATCGCCGCGATAACAAGCTGTACAAACACGTCAAACCCGTCGGTGATAGTGGCGGCGGGGCTCTTGGCGAAGAAGGCCTGCGAATTCGGGCTGAAGCCGCCCGCGTATGTAAAGACTTCTTTCGCCCCGGGCTCGAGGGTAGTTTCCGACTATTTGGCGGCGGCGGATTTGCAGAAGTATTTGGACGGGCTGGGCTTCAACCTCGCCGGCTACGGCTGCGCGACGTGCATAGGCAATTCGGGCCCGCTTGAGGATAGCGTGGCGGAGGCCGTAAAGAAGAACGAATTGTTCTGCGCGAGCGTTTTAAGCGGCAACAGAAACTTCGAGGCGCGCGTGCACGGGCTGATTAAGGCGAACTATTTGATGAGCCCGCAGCTTGTTGTGGCGTTCGCGCTTGCGGGGCGCGTCAATATCGATTTGGAGCGCGAGCCGATAGGCGTTTCAAAATGCGGCAAAGAGGTTTTCCTAAAAGACATAATGCCTACGAACGCGGAAATCGCCGATTGCATGGCAAAAAATATCCGCGCCGAGATGTTCGCCTCGCGCTATGGCGATATGAAAGGCCCCGAGCTTTGGCAAAGCGTTAAAAGCCCCGAAGGCGCGCTTTACAAGTGGAGCGAATCGAGCACCTACATTCAAAATCCGCCGTTTTTTAAAGGCTTTACGGGCAAAGACACGTCTCCCGCCCCGCTTAAAAATCTGCGGGCTCTCGCGATTTTGGGCGACTCCGTCACGACCGACCACATATCTCCCGCCGGCGCAATCCTTCCCGAAAGCCCCGCGGGCAGATACCTTAAAGAGCACGGCGTGGAAGTTAGGGACTTCAACTCGTTCGGATCGCGCCGCGGCAACGACTTGGTTATGGCGCGCGGAACTTTCGCGAACGTGCGCATAAAAAACAAGATTGCCGCGGGCGCGGAGGGCGGATTTACGAAAATCGACGGCAAGGGCGAGAACGTGTACATCTTCGACGCCGCGCAGGCCTACGCGAAGCAAAACCGCGGGCTGATTGTTGTCGGCGGCAGGGACTACGGCATGGGCTCCTCGCGCGACTGGGCGGCGAAGGGCACCGCGCTTTTGGGCGTGAGGGCGGTTGTGGCAAAGTCATACGAAAGAATCCACCGCTCGAACCTCGTGGGCATGGGCGTTCTGCCCTTTGAGTTTGTCGGCGGCGCCGACGCCGAAAGCCTGAATTTAAACGGCACGGAGCTCTATTCGATAGAGGGGCTCGAGGGCGGGGTTTCCCCGGCGATGAAGGCCGTTTTGAAAATAGAAAGGGAGGGCGGCGCGGTCGATTTTGCGGACATTCTGCTGAGGATAGACACTCCCGTTGAGGTCGAGTATTACAAGTCTGGAGGGATACTCCCGCACGTCCTTAAAAAAATCGTCGCAAAATAGGTGTTTTTTATGGACGAAGCGGTTCGGTATATGGTTCGCGTTGAAGGCGGCGAGGCTTTTTTGGGCGTCGTCGGCAGGGCGAGCTATCTGAACTGCAAATGCGTGGGCGATTTTTTCGACATTTTAATAGCGGGCGGCTGCGGCAGGCTGCGCGTTGATTTTTCGGCATGCGCGGGCATGGACAGCACCTTTATGGGAATGCTCGCCAAAGTCGCGCTTGCCTTCGGCGAGCGCGGGGCGAAGGTTGAGCTCTTGAATCTGAAGGGCCGGCTTTTGGAGCTTGTGGAAAACTTGGGGCTTGACGCAATCGCGGAAATTTCCGAAGGCGGGGATTTCGGCTTTTCGGACGCGGACGGGGGCTTGGCTCCCTCGGCGGTGTCGAAGCCCGAAATGCTTTCGGCGCACGAGAGCCTCGCGAATTTTAACGGCGAAAACGCGGAGAAATTCAAGGACGTAATCGCGTTTCTAAAAGAGCGTTCCGACAAGGAGAATTTGTAATGCTGCCGGCGTTCATTTCCGGATTTTTTGCCGCCGCGCTTTTGTTCGGGGCGGCGCTTTACCGCGCGTCGAAATCTCTAAGAAAAACGCGCGACGATTTGGAGAATTTGGAGGAGGAGAACGCGGTGGTTTTCGGCGCGTTCCACAAGCTTGTTTCCGACATAGGCGACGGCGCCGACATAGGCGCGATTTACTCCAGAATCCTGCGCACGCTCATGTTCGGCTGCGGGGCGTCTTGCGCGAGCTTTTACGAAAAGAATGCCGAGGGCAGGCTTTATTCGGCCTATTCCGAGGGCGTTTTTCCGCCGCAGAGGGAGCTTAGCCCGTTTGCGCTGAAATCGGCGTCGTCGCGCGCGGAGCTGATTTCGAGGGTTTTCAAGGGCGAGGAGATTGAGTTCGGCGAGGGCGTGATAGGCGAGGCCGCCGAGGAAAGAACCCCGATTTTCATAAAGAACGCCGCCGCGAGCGCGAGGGTTGTAAACCATAAAGACCCGCTTTTAAAAATAACGTCTATGATTGCCGTTCCAGTTTGCTTTCGGGACGAATTTTTCGGCGTTCTGGCAGTCGCAAACCCGATGGGCGGCGGCTCGTTTTCGGAGTCTGACTTCTCGATTGCGCGCTCTATTGCAGACCAGGCTTCGCTTTTGCTTTACAGCATGAACGCCTTTGCCCAGCTTGTAGAAAAGAGCAAGATAGACCTCGATTTGTCCGTTGCAAGCAGCGTTCAAAGCTGCATACTGCCCGAAAAAATGGAGCGCGTCGAGGGCTACGAATTCGCCGCAAGATACATTCCGCGGCAGAAGGTAGGCGGGGATTTTTACGACACGTTCAATTTGGACGGCGGCAAAATAGGCGTAGTTATAGGCGACGTTTCGGGCAAGGGCGTGGCGGCGGCTCTTATTATGGCGATTTGCCAGACCGCCCTTCGCTTTTTGGCGCGCGAATTTTCAAGCCCGTCCGAAGTCTTGAAGGCTCTCAACTCCAGAATGTTCGCCGCCACGAGGGCGGACATGTTCATAACGCTCATTTACGCTGTTATCGACACCCGCGCGGGCAAAATCACGTTCGCGCGCGCGGGGCACGAAAAGCCCGTTTTGGCTTCCGCGGCAGGGGCGAAATTTTTGGCCTCGAAGGGCGCCGCGGTCGGCATGGCGTCCTCCAAAATTTTCGACGCGACAATTTCGGAGGTTGTCGAGCCCTTCAACCCGGGCGACACTCTCGTTCTTTATACAGACGGCGTCACCGAGGCCGTCGATTTAAACGGGGAGGAATTTTCCTCGGAGAGGCTGGGGGCTCTGATAGCCGAAAACGCGGGGCTTTCCGCCGAGGAGCTTAACGAAAAAATCACCGGAGCCGTTTTGGCTTTCACAAAGGGCGTCCGCGCGCAGTCCGACGACTACACTTTGCTCGCGGTCCGCCGCAACAGTTAACCAAAAAATCATCAAGGAAATACGACTATGCCAGGAGTGGGAAAACTTATCAAACCGGCGCAGAAAATGCAGACGGCCATGGAGGACGCGCAAAACGAGCTCGCCGCAAAGCATATATAAGTGGCGTCGGGCGGCGGCGCGGTCAAGGTCGTCGTCGACGGCCACGGCGCGCTTAAAAGCCTTAAGCTCGACCCCGAATGTTTGAAGGAGGGCGCGGAAATCGTCGAAAGCGCGATTTTGGAGGCGGTGAATTCCGCGGCGGAAAAAGCCAAGGCCGAAAGCGAGGCCGAAATGGCGAAAATCACCGGCGGGTTCTCAATGCCCGGGCTTTTTTAGCGGCGGGAAATGGCTGAAAGCTTCGACAGTTTAGTTTCCGCGCTCGCGAAGCTCCCGGGCTTCGGCAAAAAAAGCGCGGAGCGCATAGCGTTTCACCTTGCGGTGTCGAGGCGGGAGGACGCCCTCGCGCTCGTTTCGGCGATAAACCTCGCCCTCGGCAAAATAACAAAATGCCCGAAGTGCGGGGGCGTTTCCGAAAACGGAAGCGTCTGTGGCATCTGCGCCGACCCAAGCCGCTCGCGCAGCGTGTGCCTTGTCGAAACCCCCGCCGACATGGCCGCCATCGAAAAAACCGGAGTCTGGCGCGGCTCCTACCACGTTTTGGGCGGCAAGCTCTCGCCCATAAAAAACATCACCGAGGCGGACTTGAATTTTGCGGGGCTTGAAAAGCGCGTGAAGGCGGGCGAAGTTTCCGAAATCGTCCTCGCCCTTTCAAACGACATCGAAGGCGAGGCCA
>JAGBOM010000205.1 GCA_017633865.1 Opitutales bacterium | reverse complement strand
TTTCCAGCTGCGCCTGCCTAAGTTTATCCCTGTCTCGCGCGGACTTTGAGGAATGATACTGGGCGCCGTCGCACTCTATGCCCAATAAATGGCGGCCATTATCGTCATCAATTACAATATCTATAAAATATCCGATTGATCCAACTTGATAACGAACCTTGTATCCCAATTTCAAGAGGAAATTGCCTACGGATTCCTCGAAGTCGTTATCCGTGACCAAGAATTTCGGTTTTCCTCGGACAATGGTTTTGCTAATATTTTTAATAATTGTAGTGGAACAAAAAAGTGTTCCACAAGCAAGCTTTTATTGTGCTTTTTCTATGTCAATACTATGTCGATACTATGACACTATGCGGCGGTAAAGCCTTTATTTAAAAGGGAAAAGGCCGCCTAAACGCAGTGTTTAAGCGGCCTTTTAATTGGAGCGGGCGGTGGGGGTCGAACCCATAACCTCAAGCTTGGGAAGCTCGCGCTCTGCCAATTGAGCTACGCCCGCGCGGTTTGTTAAAAAATTGTTTCGGAGTGCGCTTATTCCTCGTCGAACTTGCGCTTAAAAAGCTCCTCTATTTCGGCAAGCATTTGTTCGCCGCATTCGCCTTCCGCGACGAATTTTATTTCGGAGCCCTTGCCGGCGGCGAGCATCATAAGGCTCATTATGCTTTTCCCGTTCACGCGCTCGCCGTCTTTTTCCACCATCAAATCCGCGCCCGAATATTTATTAGACACCCGCACAATCATTGCGGCGGGACGGGCGTGTATGCCCATCTTGTTTTCGACTACAAGCGTCTTTGATATTTGCGGTTTTGCGGTGCTCATATTTTTTAAATTTTTCCATAATGGATTTTTGAAGTTTTCGGTCAAGCTTTATTTACGGATATTTTCGATTTTTATTTTAATGCAAAAAAAGCCTCCCGAGCGCGCTTGTCGGGAGGCTTTTACTGTTTCGAAAAAATATTTCCGCCCTACCACTTCATGCCGACCTGCACGGAGACAATTTCCGAACAGCCGGTATAGCATCCGCTTATGGAACCCGCGCCGGGGTTATAGGGGTTGGAGTGGTTGATTTCGGAGTTGTCGAAGAAGATATGCGTATAGGCAAGGTCGATATTGAACCTGTCGTAGGTATAGCCTATGCCGAAGGACGCCCACCATCTGTTTGTGTCGGGGACTCTCGGCGTGCGTTTTTCCGGCTTTTCGACGGGGGACTGGTCCCAGGCCATGCCGGCTCTCAAGACAAGGTTTTCGCACCAATCGGGGTAATAGTGCATGCCGAAGCTTACGCGGTTTATATTGCGCCAATGTTCGGGGGTTACGCTGTCGCTCGAGGGCAGGCGCAATCTAAGCTCCTCGAAGACGTTCCACGTCGTGTAGGCGTAGTCGAGCATGAGGGCGAACTGGTTCCAGAACGAATCCTGAAAGCGGTAATAGACGCTCGCGGTAAGGGAGCTTGGCATATTCAATTCGCACTCGACGGGCTGGGTGCTGACAGTCGCGCCGTCCGGAGTCGTGAGGTAGAAGGTGCCGTCGATGTCCTGCGTCATGCGGTGGCGGTAGGCGATGCCGAACCTGCCTGTTTCCAGGAATTTTACGGTTGCGCCGACGTTGAACGAGCCCGTCCATGAGTGGCCGTTTGCCCTTGCGTTGAGGGTCGCCGCGGGGGTATAGACTTCGGAGGTGATGTCCGCGTTCACGTACTGGGCGGAGGCGCCCGCGGCTACGGACAGCCAGTCCGTAACCTGGTAAACGAGGCTCGGGTTGATTTCTATGCCGGTGATTTCGCTTTTTATGCCGTGGCGGCGGCCCACGAAGTCGCCGTCGTATTTTGTGGCCAGGCCGAAGGGCGACGTTAGGGAAAACGTAAGGGCGAACTGTTCGTTGAGCTTTCTTACGTAGTAGGTGTTCGGGACTACGGCGAGGTCGCCCGCGTTGCCGCCGTCGCTGCCGGAGATGGGATTTCCGTAGGCGTCGGAGGCGCTGCCGTTAAAATGCACCGTCGGGATGATGAACGAGCAAGCCGCGTCGAGTTTATTGTCCGACTGCACGAAGATTGCGGCGGACGGGTTCCAATACGCTGCGGAGGCGTCGTTATTTGCGTTAACAACAGCTCCCGCGAGCGCAGTACCGATGTTTGAAGCGCCCTGTTCCACTATCTGGAATCCGGCCGCGAAGGCCGAAGCCAAAGACGCTGCAAACATCGCCATTGCGATGAGAGTTTTTTTCATATGTTTTATTCTTTTTAGGGTTTTACGGTCTTTTGTCCGCCAAACTACAATTTTTAAAATTTAGTTTTTCGGAGCAAAATACTATAAAATAAAGTCGCCCAGATTACAAAAAAAACGCCGAAAGGAAAGAAAAAAAACAAAGTTTCGTAATTTTTTTGAAAAAAACACGCGGCCGGCAAGGAATAACCCGCCGGCCGCGCTCCACCTATTAC
>JAGBOM010000204.1 GCA_017633865.1 Opitutales bacterium | reverse complement strand
TTTTTTTGGGCGGGGGGAGGGAAAGAAAAAAGCTTTATTTTTCGAGGTTCTTTTTGGCGAAGTCGGCGATTTTTTCGCAGAGCTTTGAAAGCCCGTTTCTGCGGTTGGGCGAGAGGTATTGCGATATTCCTATTTCCGACAAAAATTCGCAGTCGAAATCCAGCACGCCGCGCGGGGACAGGCCGCTGTACATATCGCAGACGAGGCGCGCCACGCCCTTTGTTATCACGGAGTCGGCGTCGGCCTTGAAAACGCATTTGCCTTCGCGAATTTCGGGGACGAGCCACAGGTTTGACACGCAGCCTCTTACGAGGTATTGCTCCGTCTTAAGCGACTCGCAAAGCGGCTCCGCGCCCTTGGTTTTCGAGATGATGTATTCAAAGCGCTCCTCCGGGGAGCCGAAGTACCCGAATTCCTCGCGGAGGGCGTTTTTGCGTTCTTCAATGTCGTTCATACTCCAAAAATTTTTATCCCGTTTTGCTCCGCGAGCGCGCGGACTTTTTCGGGCTCGAGAATTATGACGCTGCCGCTTTCCACCGCCACGTTTTTAATGTTCGCGGCGGCGAGCTTGCGCAGGGTTCTCTCGCCTATGACGGGCACGTCGAAGCGGTAGTCTTGGTCGGGCTTTACGGTTTTTGCAAAAAGGCTGTCGGCGGCCTCGAATGTGCCGGCTCGCTCTATCATTTTATCGGTGCCCTCGAAGGCCTCGGCGGCGAGTATGCTGCCTTTCGACGCCACGCAGCTTTGGCCGACGTCGAGGCGGGCGAGCTCCCTTGCTATCCGCATGGCGTGCTCGAGGTGCTCGGGCTTGACGCTCCATTTTTTGCCGCAGAAAAACCCTTTGGGCGCGATGTATTCGTCGAGAAAGCTTCGGGCGTCCAAAAGCTCGCAGCCGATTTTGGATAGCTGGGCGGCTATGGCCCCGAATATGGTTTCGGCGTTTCGCTCCTTTAAAGTCAGCAGAACGCTGAGAGCCTTGAGGTCGGGCTTGAGCCCCTTAAAGAGTTTTTTCGGCGTAATTTGCCCCGCCATAATGGCGTATTTTGCGCCGAAATTTTTTACCGTTTTTAGGAGCTTGCCGAGCTGGCCGATGTTCATTACGGCCTTGTCGCCATCGGCGAAAGAGTCGAGCAGATCCGCGTCGGTTTCGTCCTCAAAGGCGGCGAGCTTCGTTTTTACGCCGAAAGACGCGAGCTTTTTTGCGAGGACTTTCGGGTAGGCGCCCTTGCCCGCGATTAGGGCGATTGTCGCGGAGGGGTCGAAGTCCGGCGGGAGGAATTTTGAAAGCATTGCTAATCCGTTCTTTTTGGGTCGCGCGCGTAGAAGAATTTGGGGAAAATCCTGTAGGCTTTCAGGGCTTTGCCGTCTTCGGAAAATTCAAAGGCGGTGGTGAGCTTGGCGTCGTTTAGGCTGTCGAAAACCCGCTTTAGGCGGGAGGCGTCCTTCTCGTGCATTCTTTCCCGCTAGCCGGCGATTTTGCCGTTTTCCGATTTTATTTTAAACATGTAGCCTATACCGATATATTCGGGGGCTTCCGCGCCGAGCCCCTGAAAGCTTGCGGCAAAATCCACGGCGCAGGCGGTTTCGGAGCCTTCGCATAATTTTACGTACAGGTTTTCGCCGCCCGCCGACACCGTGCCGAAGGCGGTTGAAACCTCGAACGCGCTCGTGGGCCTTGCGGGAGGCCTAAGCATGTACAATTCGCCGCGCTGAAGCTCTACTTTTGTTATCGACGGCGATTTCTCGTCGCTTAAAACATTGCCGCGGCTTTTCGACGGCTCCTGCGAGGCCTCGGCGATTTTCGCCTTGGAGTCGCCCTTGAGCATTATTACCGCGCCGTTTGACAGGGCGCAGGCGAGGGTTTCGCCCTCCGCGCAGGAAAGCTCGCAGCCCTTCGCCGCGCAAAATCCGCCGGCGGGCACGGGCTCGCCTTCGCTTTTTATTGCGCTTGCCCCGCGCACGGTGCGGGCGAAAAGCATGGTGTCGTGCGCGGCGAGGGGAAGCGCGAGGGCGCAGCAAAAAATAAATCCTAAAAGCGCTGTTTTTTTACGCATTTTTTTATTTCACGACTATGTTTACGATTTTCCCGGGGACGAAAATTTCCTTCGCGATTTGCATGCCTTCGATGTGGCGCTTTACGCCTTCGAGGGCTTTCGCCGCCGCCAAGACTTCCTCCTTCGGCGCGGTTTTTGAAACGACGAGCTCGCCCCTGAGCTTTCCGTTTACTTGGACGGCGATTTTTACGCTGTCGCTTGCGAGTTTCGACTCGTCGCAGACGGGGAAGGGAGCTCCGCTTATAGAGCCATGTTCGCCGAATCTATTCCAGATTTCCTCGGCGATGTGGGGGGCGAAGGGCGCAAGCAGCTTCAAAAACTTCTTCGCGCTGCCGGTCGAAACCGCGGGCTCCTTTTGCATCGCGCTCAGGCAAATCATCATTTGCGAGATTGCCGTGTTGAAGCGCAGCCCCTCGATGTCGGAGGCGACTTTCTTTACGGTTTCGTTCAGAATTTTCAGGAATTGCTGCGACTCTTTCGCGCCTTCGGAAATTTTAGGGGCGATGCCGCCGTCGCGCTCGATGTATTCCTTCCAAATCTTTTTGAGGAATCTTGAAACGCCCTCGATGCCGCTTGTGTTCCACGGCTTTTGGTCTTCGAGCGGGCCCAGGAACATTTCGTAGAGCCTGAGGGCGTCCGCGCCGTAGTTCGCCACGATTTCGTCGGGGTTGACGACGTTGCCGCGGCTTTTCGACATCTTGTAGGAGCGGGCGTCGACCGATATTTTCGGGTTCGATTTTAGCGCGTAGCCGGCGCCCTGCTTTACGACGTCCGCCTCGGCGAGCTTTACGGCCTCCTCGCCGCCCTTGAGCTCCGCCGCCGACACGAATTCGCCGCTTGCGTTTTTGTAGGCTGTAAATTCGAGCTGGCCCAAGA
>JAGBOM010000025.1 GCA_017633865.1 Opitutales bacterium | reverse complement strand
GGCGCTTTTTTGCGCATAGGCATTTCTTCGCGCCGATTTTTCTGTATTTTTGCCGGGGAAATCCGATAAATACAATAACGGGAACGCGCCTTTTTAGGCGGCTTGACAGCGCGCGAAAATTCGTGTAATTTGGCGTTGAAAATAAAATTTTATAAAAGCTATGTCGAAAAAAATATTGGTTGTCGGCGGGGGCATAAGCGGGCTTAGCGCGGCCTGCGCCCTTAAAAACAGGGGCTTCGAGGTTTTGCTTTTGGAGGCAAAGCCGCGTTTGGGCGGCGTGATAAACACGGTTTCGGAAAACGGGTTCCGCGCCGAGAGCGGCTCAAACTCCGTAATGGTCCACAGCCAAAAAACTCTGGATTTTATCAAAAGCCTCGGCTTGGAGTCCCGCGTGGAAAATTCGAGCGCGGTTTCCAAAAAAAGATTTTTCGCAAAGAACGGCAGAATTTGCGAAGTGCCCATGAGCCCGCTAAAAATGCTTTTTAGCCGCCTGTTTTCCTTCGCCGGCAAGCTTAGAATGCTTGGCGACCTGCGCAAGCCCCCGCACCCTTCCGACGCCGACCCGAGCGTTGCCGACTTCACCCGCTACCGCCTCGGAGAGGAGGCTTTGGACTACGGAATGAACCCGTTTATGGCGGGCATTTACGGCGGCAACCCCGAAAAGCTTTCCGCCCGCCACGCCTTCCCGCCGTTTTGGAATTTGGAGCAGAAGTACGGCTCAATAATTAAGGGCGCGGGCAAGGCGCGCAAAGAAAAGGCCGCCGCGGGCAACTTTTTTAAGCCCGTGATGATTTCGTTTAAAGACGGGCTTAATGAGCTTGTCGACGCCCTCGCAAAAAAGCTTTCGCAAAACGCCGTGTGCTCCGCCCGCATCGCAAGCATAGACTACGAGAGCGGCGGCTGGCGCGTTTGCTGGACTACCGACAGCTCCGAAGACTGCGACGTGTTCGACGAAATGGTCTTGGCCGTCCCCGCCAAAGACTTAAAATCTTTGCCGCTTCCCTTTACGCTTTCAAAAATGTTCGAGCCTCTCGACTCGATAGAGTACGCCCCCGTAATTTCGTACACAATGGGCTTTAAGCGTTCTGACATTTCGCACAAGCTCGACGGCTTCGGGGCGCTCATTCCCGAGAAAGAGTCGAAATTCAGGATTTTGGGCGCGCTGTTCGTTTCGAGCGTGTTCGGCGGCAGGGCTCCCGATGGCGGGGCGACAATCACCTGCTATGTGGGAGGCATGCGCCGCCCCGAGCTCTTTAATTATAGCGACGGGCAAATCCGCAAAATCGTTTTGGAGGACTTGCGGGGGCTTGTAGGCCTGCGCGGCGAGCCCGTTTTTGAAAGAATTTTCCGCTGGAAAAACGCCATACCCCAATACAACGTGGGCTACGGCGAAAAGCTCGAAGCCATTGCCGAAATCGAAAAGGAGTTTCCGACGGTAAAGCTTTTGGGCGCGTATCGCGGGGGCGTGGGCGTAAGCAACTGCATCGAAAACGCCGCCGCCATCGCCGAAAAAATGAATCCGTGAAAAGCGACACCCTGATACTTGTCGGCCTCGGAGCCCCGAGCCCCGAAACCCCGCGCGGCTGCGAAATTTTCCTGCGGGAGTTTTTGGGCGACGCCCATGTGCTTCCGGCGCCGCGATTGTTGCGCAAATTTTTGGCGAAAAGAATATCGAAAAAGCGTTCGGCGGCGTACTCGGAAAAAATCGCGGGCTTTCGCCGCCGCGGCGGGAGGGCGTTCTTTGAAGTTATGGATTCGCTCCGCGGCAGGCTTAAAGAAAGGCTCGGCGCAGCGGGGGTTTTTTACGGGTCTACTTTCGGCGAAAAAAGCGTCGAAAGCGCGGTGAAAGAGGCTGTCGATTCGGGATTCGGAAAAAGCGCCGTTTTTATTTTGTGCCACCCGCAGGCTTGCGGCGCCACCACATTGCCCGCTCTCGAAAAAGTCCGCAAGGCGGCGAAAATTCTAAGGCCGGGCTCTTATAAAATCGTCGATTCCTATTGCGAAAACCCCGCCTACATTTCGGCGCTCGCCCGCGCTATTAAAAAAACCGAAAGCGCGGACATATTGATGTCGTTCCACTCCGTTATGACCCGCCAAATAAAAACGTACGACTACCCCGCGCAGTGCCGCGCGACGCTAAGCGCCCTGCAAGGCCTACTGCCCGAAAAGCGCCTGCATTTAACGTGGCAGTCGGCAATGAATTTCGGAAAATGGCTGGAGCCCAAAACGGAGGATTTCGCCCTCGGGCTTCTGCGCGGCGGGCAAAGGAACGCCGCTGTGGCGTGCCCCGGGTTCTTCTACGAGTGCGTGGAGACGGAGCTTGAAATCAACTCGGACTTGCGCCGCAAGTTTTTGGAGGCGGGCGGCGAAAAATTCGAGTATGTGCCGTGCTTCGGCGACTCCGAAGCGCAGGTTGAAATTGT
>JAGBOM010000203.1 GCA_017633865.1 Opitutales bacterium | reverse complement strand
TTGAGCGAAAATGTATCCCGCCGCTCGGTTTGAACAGGAATGCCAAACGTTTGACCAATTTTAGAGTTTAGAGAGGTTTTTCTGAGCGAAGCTTGCAATGCGTTTGCAGGATTATTGCAATGTGGTTTTTGAAGGGTTGCATGGCTTGATGTTCCGCAGCCTTTTTTATCGCGCTTCGGTTTCGAAAGTTTCCCTCATCCAGAGTCCAGGGTAAATTTCGCGTATTGTGGACGGCTTGGCCTTTATAAGGCCGTGGTTGGCAATCATAGCCTTATATTCATTGAAATTCGGGATTGTCGACGAGTTGACCTCCTGCGCTTCAATTCCCGACAGCGCGGATACGGGAAAGAACCTGTCATTAACCGTCGGAGGAAGCGTCACGCCCATGTTTTTGTCGAAAAACTCCGTGGTTTTCTTGATTTTCACCTGCAACGACCGCTGCGGATATGTTTTCGCAAAAACAAAAAGCGTAATGGGGGCGGAAGCAATAGTGTTTATTGCCGAATGAATGGAAAATGAACCGCTGTTGTGGACAAACTCGACTGCGCTGCCTGTAGCCCAGCCGTTGTTAACCGAAGAAACCGTCATAAGCGAAGTTTGCCCCGAATAATACCAGAGCAATCCGTATGACTTAGCCGGTCTTGCAAGATAAAACTCGTCGCCAACTTCGAGGAAATCCGCTTGCACTCTTACCAAATTAAGCCCCGTCAGATAACGTTGTCAAACTTTATCAGAGAAAGACTTTCCCTCAACGAGTAAATAGAAATATAAGTATCTATGGAATGGACTAACAAAACGGCGCGAGAGCGAAATTATACTTTTCATGTGAGTTTTATTCAACAAGGCAAATGGAGTGCAGATGTCATCATATCAAATAGCGTCGGATTTAAAGTATTTGGGCTCGGATATTATCATTCTTGCCAAAAAGCAAAAAGAGCTTGTGAAAATTATTTTTTAGAAAAGGAGCAGTTACATGAAAAAACAAATTCTTGACGTTTGCTGCGGCGGGCGGATGTGGTGGCATAATAAAGAGGACGCTCGGGCTGTTTACATGGATAATCGCGAATTGGAGTGCACTTTGTGCGACGGACGCGTTTTCAGGGTTTCGCCCGATGTTATTGGCGATTTCCGCAATATTCCGTTCCCTGACGAAAGCTTTGCGATGGTTCTTTTCGATCCGCCACACCTTACGCATCACGGCGAAAAATCGTGGCTTTTTAAAAAATACGGCAAGCTTTCCAAAAACTGGCGGGAAGACTTGGCGCAGGGCTTTAAAGAATGCTTCCGCGTTCTTAAAACTGGCGGAACGCTGATTTTTAAATGGTCGGAAATCGACATTAAACTGCCGGATATTTTACGCCTTACCGTGGTTCAGCCGGTAATTCTGCATAAAAAGCAAAAAACGCACTTCGTTATCTTTTTAAAGCCGGATAATTAAACCGGCTTTTTTTTTCAAAAAAATTTGCCGAAAGACTTGACTTCGATGGCTTTCAGAGCGTGTGTACGCAGCACAATCAAATTTAAGCCATGACAATCGAAGAAATAATCCAATCAAACCTGTCAAAATCCGATAAAATGCGCCGCCTCTTCGACGAGGGCAAAACCCGAACGGAGGTTGCCCGACTGCTGGGAGTCGGATACGGATTCGTCCAAAATGTTTACGCTAAATACAACAATCGCCCTCTCTCGCCGGAGGGCGATTTTGTTTTTGACAGAACATTCGGCATCGAGCTTGAAATCATACACGGCAACAAGGTTCTGCTTCGCAACGCGATTCGCGCAAAAGGCATTGCCTGCGAAATCGAGGGCTACAATCACAACAGGCGCACCCACTGGAAAATCGTTTCCGACGCCTCGGTTTCCGGCGGATATGAGCTTGTAAGCCCAGTTTTAAAAGGGCAAAGCGGCTTGGAGCAGGTAAGGCTGGTAAGCGAAGCCCTGGCAGAAGCCGGAGCCGGCATAAACAAAACCTGCGGCTTCCATGCCCATTTTGGCACAGACGATTTTAAGGATAAAATTTCGGTCTGGCGCAACCTGTACATAAACTACGCAACGCTCGAAAGCGACATCGACTCCTTTATGCCGCCGTCCAGAAGGCATAATCGTTTCTGCAAGAGCCTCAAAGTGCGAAACTGGAGAGAAAAGATGCAAAACGCGCAAAGTTTGATCGAGCTCGAAAAGGCGGTCACCGAGCGAAGCCGCTATTTCAAGCTCAACAGCCAAAGCTACTGGCGGCACGGCACGGTCGAGTTCCGCCAGCACAGCGGCACGATTGAGTTTGAAAAAATTAAAAACTGGCTCTTTTTCTGCGCGCGCCTCATAAACCTTTCAAAAGCCGAAAGGCTTACCTGCGGCGGGCAAAGGGCGCTGGCGAAACTGCTCGACAACGAACTGGCGATATTTTACAAACAACGCAAACTTAAATTCGAAAGGAGATAATAATACTATGGCAAAATACGAAATGCGCGGCGGCGGCTTTGTGACGGGCGACAATACCCGCGAAATCCTCGAGGCGGTAAGAGGCTCGTCTTTTAATCCGGAGGGCGATTTGGGGGCTTTTTTGCGCGAACTTGCCCGCAGATGCAAGGAATATGACGGCTCGGAAATAAATACGGAAGATCTCGATAAGGCTCTCGCCGATTTAGTCCGCTGCGGATTCCTTTCAAGGCGCGATTAAAACGCGTTGCATATAATCTTCAAACGGATTGCAAACGTTTTGCAGTCCGTTTTTTTGTCAAAAAAGAGATGGTGGAGATGGTCGATACTCTCCAACCATTAAATTGGAGTTCCAGGGCGTGATGCGCGCTCCGGCAATTTTTTTTAAACTGGTCAAAGGGTTGACATTATCGCCAAATTTGGAGCCAAATAGGTCAAACCAAGCTGCGGCGTAAAAATTTTTCCAAAATCCCTATTTTAGCGACATTCTGCGGCTTTTGGCGACTTTTGGCGACAGGTCAAACTTTCTTACCTCAAACAAAAATTAAAAAAACGGGCGGCTCTAAAAAAACGAGAACCGCCAGGCGCATAAAAGCTCAAAATTATCATATAAAAACTTGCCCGAAGCGCGAAAAGCCCTACTATAAACTTCTTAATAAAAACGCCAACTGCAAACGTCTTTGGCGTGCAATAACGCGCAAAAAAATGTTTTTAAAACAAGTAGTCATAAACGGCTTTAAAAGCTTTGCGGACAAAACCCAAATGGTTCTGCCCAAGGGCATTACCTGCATTGTCGGCCCGAACGGCTGCGGCAAAAGCAACATTGTCGACTCCATACGCTGGGTGCTCGGCGAGCAAAGCGCGAAAGCCCTGCGCGGCGGAAAGATGCAGGACGTAATCTTCCAGGGCACCGACAAGCGCAAGCCCCTTCAATTCTGCGAAGTATCCCTTTTATTCAGCGACTGCGAAAAGCAGCTCGGCACAAACTTTAACGAGGTCGAAATATCCCGCAAAGTCTCACGCGACGGCGGCAGCGAATACTACATAAACGGCAAGGCCTCGCGCCTTAAGGACATACAGCACCTGTTTATGGACACCGGCATAGGCCGCGTATCCTACTCGTTCATGGTTCAGGGGCAGATAGACCAAATACTGTCCTCCAACCCCGGCGAAAGGCGCTCGATTTTCGAGGAGGCCGCGGGAATCACAAAATACAAAACCCAGCGGCGCGAGGCCCTCGCAAAGCTCGCCCTCGTCGACCAGAACCTCGCGCGAATCACCGACCGCATCGAGGAAATCGGCAGGCAAATCGGCACGCTAAAGCGCCAGGCGTCAAAAGCCCTGCGCTACAAAAGGCTAAGCCACCGCCTGCGCCATCTCGATATTTCCCTAAACGCGAAAAACTACGCCGAGCAACAACGCGATGTCGAAAAAGACGAGGCAAGCCTCGGCAAAATCTCGGCGGAGTTCGAGGAGTCGAAAGCCGCCCTCGCGCAAATGGAGGAGGAGCTCGCCGCGCTTCGCTCCAACCGCGCGCAGACTTCGGCAAATCTTGAAAGCGCGCGCGCGGCAATCGCCGAGCTTCGCTCGCAGAAGGAAAGCGCGGAGCACGGCTCGGAATTTTCAAAACTGCGAAAGAAAGACCTTTTTGACAGGATAGCGCAAATCCAAAGCGAGGCGGAGGCTCTAACCCGCCAGCTGGAGTCGCTCGACGGGCGGATGAAGGGCGACGGCGAAACCCGCCAGATGCAGCTCGACCTCGTTTACGGAAGCGGCGAGAACTTCGAGCTTCAAAACGCCAAGCTCGCCGAGACTGAAAGCGAGCTTTTAAAGGCCAAGGCCGAGCTCGACTCCGCCAAGCAGGACCAGCTCGTGCGCGAGGGCGCGCTCACAAGGAACCGCTCCAACTGCACGACTCTCGAGCTCGACTTAAAAAGCTACCAGGTTCGCCACGCCTCCGCAAGCGACGCCCTCTTTCAGGCGCGCGAGGAAATGCAGGTTCTCTCCCGCAAGCTCGACGAAATCAAATACGCCGCCGAAAGCGCAAACGAGCGGCTCGCCTCGTCGGAAAGCGACATTTTAAGCGCCTCCAAAAAAGTCGACGAAACCCGCGGCCGCTACCGCGACTGCCAGGCGCAAATCCAAAATATGGACAGAGCCCTCGCCGGAAAGGCCGCGCGCCTCAGCCTTTTAAACGATTTCCAAAAGCGCATGGAGGGCTTTTCGGACGGCGTAAAGGCGATAATGCAGGGCAAAATAGCCGACGTTCTCCCGCCCTCCGAAACGAAAATCATAAGCCAAAGCATAGACGTTGCCGAGGAGTGGACGGCGGCCTTTGAAAGCATGATGGGCGCTGCAATCGACGCCGTCGCCCTGCCCGACCCCGAAAAGCTCCCCGCCATAATCGAGGCCTTCCGCGAAAACCGCATGGGCAAGGCCTGCTTCCAAACGAAGGGCGCGGAGTTCCCCGTCCCGCAAGACCTGCCCGAAGGCGTGTACAGGGCGGAGGACTTCGTGCGCGCCGACCGCGACGACGAATCGCTCAAAGCCCTCGTGAAGAATCTTGTGGGCGGCTGCTATTTCTGCGAGGACATCTGCGCCTTCCGGCGCTACGCGAGCTCGAACCCGAATTTCGCTTTCGCCCTCGCCGTCTCGCGCGACCGCTCCGTTTTGGACAGCCGCGGCATGCTGTACGTTTCAAACGGCGAGAATAAGGACACCGAATCGAGCTTCCTGCTGCGCAACCGCGAAATTAAGCGCCTAAACGACGAAACCGCAAAAGACAACGCCGAGCTTACCCGCCTAAACGAGCAGGCCATGTCGATACAGGCCGAGCTCGACCTTGCCGAAAGCGAAGCCGAAAACGCGAAGGCCGCCGCCGCCGAAATCAAAAGGGAGCTTACCCGAATCGACGCGCAAACAAAGGCGGAGGAGGCCAACATATCGCAAAAGCGCTCTGACGCCGAAAAGCTCCAGCGCCTGCTTGACGAAATGGAAAATTCGCGCTACGAGGCCCAAACGAAGCTCGACGCCGCCCGCCAAGCCATGGAAGAGGCGGAGGCCGAAATCGAGGGCGGCAAAATCCGAATCGCCGAGCTGGAGCAGAAAATTTCGAGCCTTCAGTCGGAGAAGGAGCAAAAGTTCTCGGCTCTGTCGGCGGCAAAGCTCGACCTCGCCGAAAAGAAGTCCGCCCTCGAAAGCATCGAAAAGGGCATATCCGCCGTAAAGCTCCAGCGGCAGGAAACGCTCGACCAGCTCTCAAGGCGCGCCCAGGAAAAAGCCTCCACCGAAACCCTCATAAGCTCGCTCGAAGCCGAGGCCCAAAGCCTCGCGCAAAAAGCGCAAAGCATTTCGGCGGAGCTTGAAAATTCCGCCAAGGCCGCGGACTCCCTGCGCGAAAAGCTCGCGCTTGAGGAAAAGCAAATTTCGGAATTCGAGGAAGCTCTGAACGTCCTGCGGACGCGCCAAAACGCAATGGCGATGTCGAAAAACGAAATCGAGGTGAGGCTCGCCTCGATGAAGTCGCGCCTAAGCTTCATAAGCGAAAGGATGCTCGCCGACTACGAAACCGACATCGCCTCCACAGACTGGAAGCGCGAGCTCTGGCTCGCCGACGAGCAGTTTGAAATAAAGCTGAACCTCGACGAGCTTGAGGACGGCGAAATCTCCGCAAAGCCCAAAGCCCCGCGCGGCGAGCCCACACAGGAGGATTTCGACAAGATGGACTCCGCCGACTTCGCCGCGATAGAAAACGAGGCAAAGGAGCTGCGCGACAAAATCTCGGCCATGGGCTCCGTAAACCTCGTGGCCATCGAGGAGTACGCCGAGCTAAAAGAGCGCTTCGACTTTTTAAACTCGCAAAGCTCCGACCTCTGGAAATCCAAAAACGAGCTTGTTTCGGCTATCGACGAAATCAACGAAAAAAGCCAAAAGCTATTCTCGGAAACCTTCGAGCAAATCCGCAAAAACTTCGAGTTCACCTTCAAAAAAATCTTCGGCGGCGGCGCGGCGGACCTGCGGCTTGTCGAAAGCGAGGACATGCTCGACAGCGGCATAGAAATTGTCGCCCGCCCCCCGGGAACGGTGCTGAAAAGCCTGTCGCTGCTTTCCGGCGGGCAGCGCACAATGACGGCGGTGTCGCTGCTTTTTGCAATCTATATGGTAAAGCCAAGCCCCTTCTGCGTGCTCGACGAGCTCGACGCCCCGCTTGACGACGCGAACATCGGCCGCTATACCGACATTCTAAAAGAGTTTACAAAATACTCGCAGTTCTTGGTAATCTCGCACAGCAAAAAGACGGTTTCGGCGGCCGACACAATCTACGGCGTAACCATGCAGGAGCGCGGCGTTACAAAGCTGATTTCCATGCGATTTAACCCCGAATCAAACGACACCGAATCCGGCGAAATTTCGGACGAAATATAAACTCCCGAAAAAAGCGCGGGCGTTTTTTGCAAACAGCCGCCCGCGCCTTTTTTGCGCCCAATTCAATACGCTAAACGCTAACCGCCCCGCCCGCCGACGGCGACAAAATAAACGCCTCCACGTCCGCCTCCGCCAAGCCGAACGAATCCGCGACAGCGCTTTTATAAGCGCGCAACTGCGGCGCGTATTTTTCGGCGAGCTCCAAGGCGGGGGCGCTGTCGGTTTTATAGTCGGCGATTAAAGCCTTCAGAACCCTTCCGTCCGCGGACTTGTAAAGCATTAGGCGGTCTATCGCGCCGCTTGAGGCTACGCCTCCGCTAAAGCGCGTAAACGCGTATTCGGTCAAGACCTCCAAATTCTCCTCGCGCCTAAAAAACCGCGCGAAGCCCTCGTTTTTAAACGCCGCGCGCAAATAGTTTTTCAAGGCCTCGTCTCCGCCCGCGTAGGCGGCGATGGCGGGCTCCGCGTCCTCCAAATATTTTATTTTTGAAAGAACGAAGTGCGCCGCCGAGCCGAAAGCCCTTCCCTTCAAATTCTTTAAATACGCGTCGAGCCCGACGATTTTTTGAGGCTCGCGGGCGCTCGGAGCCGCGGCGGCGGCGGGCTGCGGGGCAAGAGAGGGGCTATTAAGAGTTTCGATTTTAGGCTCTTCAAAATCCGCCTTTTGCCGGGGGTCTGCGGCGCTCTCGAAGTCGAACCAGTCGGCTTTGCCATACGCCACTTTTAAATCCACCCCGTCAAAGACGCCCGACGGGGCCAAGTTCGCGAACGTCCGCTTTGCGACGTCGCCAAAGCACGTCTTTGCGGAGCTGCCTTTCTTGTCGGGCGGAACAAACATATAAAGCGCCTTCCGCGGCCTCGTGCAGGCCACGTAGAATTTGCAAAAATTGTCGTAAACCTCCCGGCTTTCCATGCGCAAGCTTGTTTCGCGCAATTTTTCGTCGAACTCGCACAGGTTCTTCGGCGGCATATTTATTACGGAAATTCCGTTGGGCGTTTTGACGCGGACAAGGCCGCGCTTGCCGCCTCTGGGATTTTTCAGGTCCGTCAAAATCGCGACGTCAAAGGTGAGCCCCTTAGCCTTGTAAATCGTCATAACCGCGACCGACGCCTTTTTTGAGCTTTCGCGCTTGCTGTACGCCTTGGCGCTGCCGAGAAAGTCCTCGACGGAGCCTCCCCCGGAGGCGTCGAAATTCCTTGCGGTTTTAAGGAGCTCGCCGAGCCTGTCCGGGTCGGTTCCGCCCCCCGCCGCGCTCCAAGCTTCAGCCGCGAGCAAAACCGCGCCCTCAAAACCGCGGCGGTAGGCGGCGTCGAGAAGCGCCGCGCGGTTTTTCGGCCGAGAAAAATATTCGCCGAAAGCGGCGGACTCGAGGAACATTTTGTCGGAATTTTCAAGCGGGTGGAATGCGTAGTTGATTGCCGACAAAATCGCGACGTTTTGGAGGTTGTCCGTAGAAGTGGCGAGGTCGATCTCGCCCGAAACGCTGAACTTGTCGTCTCTGGTTTTAAGCGCGCGCAAGCCCTCCAAAATTGCGGTGGCCTCCTTGTTTGTGCTGGTTAAAATGGCGCACGAAAGCTCCGGCTTTTTCGCGTACAAAACCCTTAGCATCGAGAGAATTTCGCGCACGAGCCCCTCCCCGTCTTCGGGCTCCTCTATGAGAGCCACGCAGCCGTTTTCGCCGTTGCCGGCGTAGGCGGAGTGCCTGTCCCAATCTTTCGCCCAGTCGGCGGCGGCCTCGGCGTTCATTTCGGCGAGAATCGGAGACTCAAAAAGCGCGTTTACAGCGTCTATAACAGGCGCGGAAGAGCGCCTCGACTCCACCAGCCGGCGGGGGCTGTCGAAAAGCGTGTGCGAGTAGGAGTCGAAAACTTCGTCGAACAAGGCGGAATCCGCGCCCCTAAAACCGTAAATCGACTGCTTTTTGTCGCCCACATAAAACAAAGTTCTTTCGCCGGAACCGTCCTGCAAAACTTCGTCGAGCAGGTTTTTTAGAGCACCCCACTGAGCCCTTGAAGTGTCCTGAAATTCGTCTAAAAGCCAATGCTTGAAGCGCGAGTCTATTCTGTATTCGACGAGCGACCTTTCAAAAGTTCCGCCGCCCGAGGCAATCAGTTTCGCAAAGTCCTCAAACTCCAGCAAGCCCTTCATCCTTATGTCCCGCGCGTAGAACTCCTCGTAGGCGGAGGCGATTTTGCCTATGCTTTTAGCCGAAGCAAGCGCGCGGCTAAAAGCCCCGCCGATTAGCGCGGCGGCGAGCCTTTTTACGCGCACCGCAAGCTCGGGCGGGAATTTTAAGGTTTCATGGATTTTTTCCTTTTTTACGATGTGCTCCACGTAAAAATCCTCGATTTTTTTGCCGGAGCGAATCCACTCGGCGAACCTCGCCACGTCGATGGCGGTGCCTATATCCTTGCCCGAAATCAATTTTCTAAACATCGTAAGAAACGGGCCGAATTTCGACGCGAAAGTTTTAGGGTCTTCAACGCCGAACATTTCGGGATTTTGAACGCCGTTTGACAAAAATTCAAAGTCTGCGGCGCACTCCTCAAGGCTCGAATTGTTCAAAGGCGCGAGCCCGAAGCGGAAATCGTCCGGATTGCCCCAGCGCTCAAGGTCGGGAACCTCCGCGAGCAAATCCGCGGCGTTGTCGACATAGCCGCCGACAGTTTCAAAAACGGCTTTGTCCATGGCGCCGTATGAGGCTTGTTCTATCTCGCTTAAAAGCGCGTTCTTCGAGCGCGCGTCGGACATCAAGCGGTTGAAAAGCGTTTTTAAGACGCCTTTTCTGGCGGCGTCCTGGCGGAAGTCGTCCATGACGCTTATGGAGGAAAATATGCCGAGCTCGTTTGCGAAAGCCGAGGCGAACGCCGCCTCGAAAGCGTCGATTGTCGAAAGCTTCAGCCTTGGCAGGCTCTCGACAACCCTGCGCAAAAGCGCGCAAAAATCCGCCCTGCCGTAATCGTTTTCCAGCCCGAAAAGCTTGAGCTCCGCGGAGAGCTCCCCGGCTTTTTCGGGGCTCAGCGAGGCCTCGGCGAGGCGCTTTAAAATTTCGTCGAGAAATTCCGAGGCCGCCATTCGCGTAAAAGTAAGCGCGCAGATTTCCTCCGGCTTTGAAACGCACGCGAGCGCGATAAACCTGCCGACAAGCCTGTACGTCTTGCCGCTGCCCGCGTTCGCGACAGCCCTCTCGTTCGACAATATTTCGGATTTCGGAGATATTCTCATTGCCCGTCCCCCTTTTCCCATTCGATAAAGTCCTCGATTTTCCCGTCGGCGAAGGAAAAATATTTCGCGAAGTCGTCGTATTTTTCTGAAACCGGCTTCGGCGTAATTTTTCGGGATACATGCTCCCGCGCGGGCTCTCCCTCCCTCGAAGACTCCGCCCCGCCGAATTTGCGCGCCAAAATATCGCCCACAACCTCGTCGGCGCACGCGAGGGCGTCGGCCAAAACGTCGGGCGGAATATTCCATTCGTAGATTCCGCAGTCCTCGATTCTTTTCGCCATGATAAAATAAGCGCACGAAACGCTCCCCGCGGGCTTGAACTGGCGCTTGTAGGCCTCGACGTACAGCGGAAGCTGCAAATCCGCCCACTTCAAGACGCGCTCGCCCGAAATAGGGTCGAGCTCGCTTGCGCGGTGGAAGGCGTCGGGCACGGACGCGTCTTTGCGGGTTTGTATGTTGTTGAAGGTTTTGTAGTCGATAACGCAAACATCGCCGTTTT
>JAGBOM010000202.1 GCA_017633865.1 Opitutales bacterium | reverse complement strand
GCGTTGACTTGAAGCGCTTTGCGTGTTTTATATAAGAAGCGGCGTTTAAATGAAGTCGTTTGTCTTATTGGGCAAAGAGGGTTTTCAGATTTTTCAATTTCAAAAAAGGTTGTCATGAAATTAAGTAAGCAAATATTGGCGCTCTTGGCGCTCTTTTGCGCGGCTCTTCTCGGCGCGAAGGAATATGTTTACAAGGTGAGCTCTTCCGTTCAGGGCGGCGGCGGCTTTTATTATTTCGACAGGGCGAACTCATGGATTGTCGACGGCGAGGGCCCCGACATCTCGAGCGTAAGCAGGAAGCTCGGCACTATCGACGGAAGCGACCACATTGTGATTGCCACTCCCGCGGAGGTCAACAGCGGCAGCATCAACATCGCCTGCGACAAGACCTTTAGCGGCGCCTCCATGGACGTGTCTTTAAGCGGGGGCGCTCACATAAACTTTCGCGGCTGGAGCAACACTTGGACTTTCGGCGAATTTTCCCCCGTTTTCGCCGCGGACTCTTCGAGTTATTTGGCCTTTGGCGGCTATGGCGGATACAGCTTTAATTTGCGGTTTTTAAACGACGTAACCGTCGTCAACAACTCCCAGTCGACAAGGTCTTTTTATTTGGGCACGAACGACGAATTGGTCGCCACAAACCGCGGCCTGACTTCCGCCGTGTTTGACAAGAATTTAAACGTTTCGGGGCTAAAGCTTTATTTCGCAAGCCGCAGCGGCGAAAACATCGAAATCAAGGGCGCGTTGAACGTTTCGGAGCACGCGAAGGCGACTTCGCAAATCGTGATAAATTCCGCGGTTAACAGAACCGACGCTTCAATCACCTCGCAGCGGGTGAAGTTCGGCGGCCTGAACGCCCCGTACTCCTCTAAAATCGCTCTCGGCGTTTTGGGCGAAAACCACGGCGTTATTGAAATTACGGGCGAGGGCGGCTCTTTCGGCGGCGAGCTTAACGACGATTTGGACCAGCTTAAGGACGGCAGCACGCTTTCGATAGTTATGAACGGCTCGGGCGAGCAGTCGTTCACGTACGCAAGCTCCGTTATGGGGCGCACCGAGGTCAACAGCGGCTCGCTTTACGTAAACGGCGCAAACGGCATGGGCGACATCGCCGTAAACGGCGGCAAGTTCGGCTCAATCGGAAACGGCGTAAAGGCCAAAACTCTTACGTTGGCCTCGGGCGGCAGAATAAGCTTCGACCTAAGCCAGTACAAGTGCTCCATTGAGCTTTCGGAAGCCTTCAGCATTCCGTCGGGCGCGAACGTTTTGGACTTGATTTGCTTTAAGCGAATCGGCGGGCAGTACGAGTATCTGCTTATTAAGGACGCAAGCGGCAACAGCGACTTTTCCGCATTAAACGGCGTTCAAAAAGTTTATACGGACGAGTACGACATTTCGTCGACGGCGACATTCATCGCCGATAAAAATACGCTTTCCGTAAACTTTGTGGACGCAAACCCCATAGACCGTCCCGACGAGCCCAGCGTCACGACTTTTGAAATCGTGCCTCTTTTCGAGAACACGACTGTCGCGGCGGGCGAGGCGTTTTCTTTTAAAATCAGGAATCCTCCGAGCGGCTCAACCTACAAGCTCGCCACAAATATGGGCAGGAGCACCGTCGCAACGGGCGCTCTTACGGAGGATCTCACATTTACAATAAACCAGCCCGGGCAGGCGGCTCTCACCTGCAACGGCGTGTTTGAAAGCGACAGCGACGAATACAAGTCGAACCTTCACGTATTCGCCTTTATGGTTTCGCCGAAGGAATTGTTCCCGACAAGCCCGAGGCCCGGCGACTTCGACTCCTACTGGGCGGCGAGAAAGGCCGAGGTGAACGCGGTCGAGCCCGTAATGGCTCTCGCCCTCCGCCGCTCTACGGACACGCTTGATCTTTACACCTTTGAAGTGCCGTGCGACGGCGCGGAGCTCTACCCCGACGGCGACTACGTTAACGACGACGCAATCTGCTTTAAGGGCGTGATGGCTACGGGCTATCTTGCCGTTCCCAAAAACAGCGCGGGGCAATATTTGCCCGCGGTCGTCACCTACTACGGCGCGGGCTCTTTCGGCGCGGACGAGCGCGACGCGACCTCCTACGCCGAAATGGGCTACATCGGCATGAGCGTAAGCCCCCCCGCCATTTCGCAGACAGACCTGAATTCAAGCGACGCCGCGAGTAAGGCCGCCGCCGCCGCAAAGCAGACCGCCCTGCAGTCGACAAGGTATTACCGCGACCGCAACATAGACTCCGGAGACCCGAAGCTCGTTTACTTTAACGGAATGTTTAAGCGCGTTTACCAGTCGTTAAGGGCGGCCATGGCGATGAGAAATTCGTCGGGCGCCCAGCTTCCGAATTGGGACGGCAAAAATTTGGCCGCGCGCGGTTTTAGCCAGGGCGGGGCGCAGACTTTGGCGGCGGCGTACTTGTGCCCGCAGGTAAACGTCATTACCCCGTGGTGCCCGGCGATGTGCAATTTGGCCGCTCCGGCAGCCGGCATATACGCGGGCTGGCCGGCGTGGATTTCAAACTCGGGCCAAACGGCGAGAATCGCCACAACCATATATTTCGACACCGCCCTTATGTCGGAAACGAACCAGGCGGCGGGGCTTATCGGAATGGGGCTTATAGACGGCACTTGCGCGCCCGCGGTTGTGTCGGCGGCGGTAAACTCCATGAAGGGGAGCGATGTAACTCCGTTTTACATGCAAAGGACGGGGCACGGAGTTACGAACGCCTACAACAAAAGCGCGCTTGAGCTTATTCAAGGCGTTTTCGACAAAAATACGCAGTCCGCCAAGGTGCCGTACGCGCGCTGGGCGGCCTCGCAGGGGCTGTGGGGCGAGGCGGCTTTGGCCGGGCGGCGCAACCCGCGGACGGGAACCTCGAATTTGTCGGCGTACTTCTTCGGCGATAAGGCGGCAAGCCCCATTTCGGCTCTGCAAAACGCCGGCGGCTCCGACGGTTTTTCATACACGCGCCAAGAGATAGCCGAGGGCGTTAGCGCGACGCCCATGTGGAGCGCGGACATGAAAACATGGTCGACCGAAGGCCTGAGCAGCTTCGACGTTTACGTGGAGGGCGGCAGCGTAAAAAGCGAGGTGATTTTCGAGGGCGAGGCTCCCAACCCCGTGTTTTACAAAATAGACATCTCGCAGGAATAGGCGGCTCATTCCGGCAGTTTTAAAAACAAAAAAAGGCGCGGATTCCCGCGCCTTTTTTGTCAGTTTTATTTTTTTGCCCGCTTTAAATTTTAGCCGCTTTGCTTTTTTGCGGGGCGCGGGCTTAAAGGTTTCTGTCGGATTTTATGTTGTACCTTTTAAGTATGCTTTGGGCGGAGTCTTTTATATGCTTTGCGTCCAAAATCACCTTTGTTTTGGATTCAAACTTGAAGGTGAGCGCGCCGTCTTCTTGGGCGTCCACAATGTCGGCGAGCTCCTTGAGAGTCTTTATTTTTTTGCCGTTTACAGATTCGAGAATTTCGCAGCCCATGTTTTGGTAGCCCATGTTGGACTCGTCGCCCAAAACCTGGGTGAGGACTATCGTTTCGGCGTCGACGGGGTCGTTGTCTTCGCCGAGCAAGTCGATAATGTTCGGCGGAACCTTGTTGCCGAGCTCGTCCAAAAAGCTAAGCGACAGCTCCGAAAAAACGAACCCGCCCGCGATTATGTATCTCGGGCGCTTGTCGAAAAGATAGGGCCCGACCTTGTAGGACGGCTTTGTAAGCGTGACTTCCGACAGAAACTCTTTGCCGTCGCGCAAAATACCGACTTTTACGATGTCGCCGAGGCGCTTTCTGTCGGCGATGTTTTTGAAAAACACGTTCTCTCCGCGCTCGTTTAGGACGTTTGCGTTGTTCATGATGGCAAAGCCGTCTATCGAGGTAATAACGTCGTTTTCCAAAAGGCGGGGCTCGGATTTTGAGGTTTTATCGACGTCGCAAACGAGGATTCCGCTTTGCTTGGCGCCCATTTTCAGTATGCGCCTGGCGTCGGGGTTTATGAGGTCTGCGATGTGCACGCCTATTTTGCCGAAGCCGTCTATTTTGCCGTCGTCGGCGTCTTTAAGAAAATGGCGTATGACGTCCGAATGAATCATGTAGCCGATGCCGTCGCCGTTGGAGTTGCCCTGAAAGGCGATGCCCACAACCTTGCCGTCGAAAATTATGGGGCCGCCGCTGTTGCCGGGGTTGATTGCCGCGTCAAGCTGCGCGGCGAGGAAGAACCCGTAGTAGGAGTGCGAGTACCTGCGGCATTCGATGCGCGATATTATGCCCTGCGTCACGGAAATTTCGTTGCCGCCCATGGGGTAGCCGGCGGCCAGAACCGGCGTGCGTATCGGGGGGGTGTCGCCGATTTGCATGGGGGTTATGCCCTCGAAGAATTTGCCGTCTTCGATTTTAAGCAGGGCCAGGTCGCATTCGTGGTTC
>JAGBOM010000201.1 GCA_017633865.1 Opitutales bacterium | reverse complement strand
TGAAGGCCGGGCACACAAAAAGCGTCCTAAACCGCGCGCTGCAAAAGGCCATTCAATGCGCTAAATGGATACGCACCAACACCAATATCGGAAGCGGCAACACCACTATCGGCGCGGTCGCGGCGGAGCTTTCATTAAGAATTTTTGAAAGCCTTTCGGACGCGAAAATCCTCCTCGCGGGCTCGGGCGAGGTAGGCAGGTCGGTCGCGATGGCGCTCGCCGCAAGGGGGGCGGAAAATATAACTGTGGCAAGCCGCACCTGGCAAAACGCCCTCGCCCTCTCCGACGACGTCAAGGGCAGCGCCATAAATTTTGAAAGAATCGCCCGCGAGCTCGGCAAGTTCGACATCGCCATATTCGCCCTCTCCCAAGCCCCCGACATCATAAATTTCGCGACCGCCCAAGCCGCCGAAAGCTCGCGCAAAAAGCCGCTGTTTTTGATAGACCTCGCCGTTCCGCGCAACGTGTCGGCGGCATGCGCAAGCCTCGGCGGAGTGTTCCTCTACGACCTTTCCGACCTCACAAAAATCGCCAACGAAAACATCGAAATGCGCCTCGGCGAAATTGGCCGCGCAAAGAAAATCGCGGAGGAAAAGGTCGAATACCTCTTGCAAAAAATCGGAAATCTCTTTTGATTTTATTAACAAACTCCTCTAAAACAACCCACGCCGCAAAAAAAATTTCACTATCAACACAACCCCAAAAAAATAAACCCGACAAAAAAATGCAAAAAATCCTCCCTATTATATTTTCGCTCTGCCTTTTAACCTTCGCCTGCTCCGAAAGCCGCCCCACGGCAAACGCCCAAAACGCCGATTGCCCCGAGGCCAAAATCGAGGGCTACTGGACGCTCCCCGACCCCTCCTCCGGCAAGCCCGACAGCATCGTTTACGCCTACCAAAACGGCGGCCTGCGCTTCTGCCGAATGGTCGCAATCTATAACGACGCGGGCAAAATTACAGACACGCTCGCAAACTGCTCCCAGCGCGCAAAAAAGATAAAAGGCAACCCAAAATTGTGCGAGTTCGACCTCGTCTGGAATTTGAAGTTCGACGCCAAAGACAAAAAATACTCCGGCAAAATTACCGACCCCGACAGCGGCTCCACCTACGACTGCGACGTCTGGCTCGACCCAAAAAACGACACCCTTACAATACGCGGCAAAGTCCTCGTCTTCGGCGAAAGCCTCGTGTGCAAACGCGCCGCCTCCCTCCCCGAAGGCGCGGAAGTAAAAACGAAAACCCTCGCCCCGCTCATACCCTCAAAATAGCGAATTTTCCATAAAAATTTTTCGCTACCCCCGCCCGCAGGCGCCATAAAAAATCCGCGCTAAACTAAAAAACGCGCCGCAATCTTTCCTTCGCTGATTTGGGAACTTTTAAGGATTCGCAAATCTTGCGGACGGCAAGGCCGACAATTTCGGGATTCGCTTTAGGATTTTTCAAAAACGCCTCCGTCCGCTTTGGGAAACGCGCATACGCCTCCGCAAGAAGCCACGCCGCCGCCAACTTCGCATAGCGCTTGCCGGAGCCTATATTCTCAACCGCCGCAAAAATCCGCCCAAGATGCGCGCCGTCCAAACGGTGCATAAGAAGCATTACAAACGCAAAACGGCAAACGTACTCCGAACCGCTTTTCGCAAGCGGCTCTAAAAAATCGAAAAGCCCGCCCGCCTTAACGGCGGCAAAATCGGAAAGACTCGCGCAAAACGAGTCGCAAACGCTCCAGTTTTTTATCTTTTTTAAGAAGGCCAAAACCATGCGACCGCGCCTTTCGGCGGCGGCATTAAAGCCCGCAACCACAAAGCCCTCAAGCATGTCCTCCTCAAAAAACTCCGATTCGCACCCGCTTAAAAAAGCCTCCGCCCCGCCGTAGCCGCCCCGCAAAATTTCGGCGGCAATCCTCCTTAACTTGGGAAGCCTAACGCCTATTACCCGCTCGCCCTCCGGCAAAAGCGAAGCCGAAAACTCCGCATACTTGCCTTCCGAATCGGCGAATAAACGCGACTTTAAAGCGGCGTTTTTCACAAAAAATTGAGCTTAAGGATTGGCCGCCTTTTTGTAAAGATTGCAGTGGCAAACGCCGTCATGCTCAATGTCGCCCTTGCAGACCTCGGAAATGCATGAATGAAGGCCGTCGCGCACACATGGGCAGTTGCGCCAATTCTCCACGCCGAAAAACCTGAGCTTCGCGGCTGCAATGCGCTCCGCAAAGGGGGTCAGCCCGTACGAATGCTCGCGCGCGCACTCCTTGATGTTCTCTAAAATTATGCTTTTGTCGTCCATAAGCGAATGTGTTTATAAATTTATATACGCAAAAATTTCGGCATTTTTCAACGCAAAAAAAGCCCCCGACCCCGCGAAAACCGGCGATATTAAAAAGTTTTTCCGATTTTTGCTTTTTTTACTTGCATTAAAAGGATAAAAGTCCACTATAAACTCTATTATTTGATTGCGAAAGAGCTTGAAAAAGCAAACCCGCCGCAAATAAACACGCGCCCGTAGCTCAATTGGATAGAGCATCTGACTACGGATCAGAAGGTTACAGGTTCGACTCCTGTTGGGCGCGCCATTTAAAAAAAATACGCAAGCTGTTAGCAGCTTGCGTATTTTTTTGCCCCGCCTACCCTTCGACTCCGAGCAGGCGGGCTCGTTTTTAACTGCGGCGGGTTTCAGGCGGCAACAGCCGCCGACGCGGAGCGGCCGCTACTTGCGGTTGAAGAATTTGTCGAAGAACACGATGTGGTAGTCTATCGAGTTGTTCCAGTATTTGCCGTTGTGGGCGCCCGGGCGCGTAAGGTAGTCGTGCGCGATTTTGCGCGAAAGCATCTTCTCGTGGAGCGCCTCGTTTACCTTGAAAAAGAAATCGTCAAAGCCGCAGTCTATAATAAACGCAGGCGTGTCCTTCCCGATTTTATCGAGATTTTCGGTTACGGTATGGGCGTCCCAAACCTGCGGGTTGTCTTTATACTCGCCGAGATTTTTTGCCATGTCCCAATTTTTGGGGAACGGGCGAATGTCGACCCCGCCGCTTGTCGAGCCCGCCGCGCCGAACACGTCGGGGTGGTTTATGGCAAGCCACAAGGCGCCGTGCCCGCCCATCGAAAGCCCGGAAACCGCCCTGCCCGCGGCCTCCGCGCGCGTTTTAAAGTTTGCGTCGATAAAATCGACAAGCTCTTTCGACACGAATGTCTCGTACTTCAGCTTCGGGTTTACGGGGCTGTCCCAATACCAGCTTGTAGCGCCGTCTGTCAGGACGAAAATTATGCCGTAGCGGTCGGCGAGATCGGGCAAGTTCGGCTTGATGTCGAGCCACGACTTGTAGTTGCCGCCGAAGCCGTGCAATAGGTAGACGACGGGGAATTTTTTATTAGCGTCCGCATTGGCGCAGGCGTCGGGCAAAACCACGAGGGTTTTTATGTCCTTATTCATGGCCTCGCTCTTGACGGGAACCACCTTTACGCTGCCTGCAAAAAGCGGCGCGCAAACCGCCGCGCACAATAAAACAAACGCGAAAAATCGTTTAAATGTTTTCATGCGCTCCATTATTAAAAACGCCCAAAATTTATTCAAGCAAAATTGGCCGACCGCAAAATCTTTAAAGTTCCACCCCGCCGCCTCGAAAATCTTAGCGACTCCCCGCCCGCCGCCGAAAAAAAACTCTTGACACCCCCGTTCGATTTGTGGTTGATTGGCCGAAACAACCATGAAAATTTTCGCGTACTTTAGCCGCTACTTTTATTACGTTAAAAAGGATATACTTTAGCGTCGGCGGCTTGCGTGCAAATTTAAAACACATTTTGGAAAAACCGGACGCTAAAAAGTCCGGTTTTTTTTGTTTAACTAATAATACCGTATGAAAAAGAACGAAATAAAAGGCCTTGACGGTTCGCACTGCGAACGCCAAAACGAACTCAACATGCTCGACTGCACAATCCGCGACGGCGGCCTCATGAACGACAGCAACTTCAGCGACGCCGTCGTGAGGGCGGTTTACGACTGCTGCGCGGACTGCGGAATCGAATATATGGAAATCGGGTTTAAAAACTCCAAAAAGCTTTTTTCAAAAGACAAATACGGCGCGTGGCGCTTCTGCGACGAGTCCGACATCGAAAGAATCGTCGGCGACGCCCCCCGCGACATAAAGCTCGCCGCCATGGCCGACGCCGAAAAATCGGACTACAAAACCGACATACTCCCCAAAAGCCGAAGCCCGCTAAGCCTTATAAGAGTCGCCTGCTACTCGCACCAAATCCCGCTCGCCCTCGACATGGTAAAAGACGCGAAAGACAAGGGCTACGAGGCCTCCCTCAACCTTATGGCAATCTGCAAACAAAAGGAGAGCGAGCTTAGCCGCGACCTCGAAATCCTGAGCGAGTCCGAGGCCGACGTCATATACCTTATGGACTCGTTCGGCTCGCTCTACTGCGACTCAATCCGCTACCTCATGACCAAATACCGCAAGGCCCTCGCCGACGCGGGCAAGAAAATAGGCTTCCACGCCCATAACAACCTGCAGCTCGCCTTCGCCAAAACGATAGAGGCGGTGAACTGCGAGGTGGACTTTATCGACACCACAATGTGCGGGCTCGGCCGCGGGGCGGGCAACTGCGCCACGGAACTGCTCTTGGGCTACGTCGGCCGCCCGATACTCCCCGCCCTAAAATGCGCGCAAAAACATATCGAGCCCATGCGCGCAAAGCTCGGCTGGGGATTCGCAAACGCCTATATGCTTACGGGATTCCTGAACCAGCACCCCCGCGCGGCCATGGCCTACCAAGAGGCCGAAACGCACGGCGACATCGCGGAGTTCTACGAAAGCATAATAAAGGGCTAATCCCCTTTTAGGCGGAGGTTTTGGCGCGGAAGTTCGCCGCCGCAAAAATCCCGCAATAGCCATGAGCGTAAGCACACTCCTCTCGCAGGATTTTTTTGCGCCTGCTACTTCT
>JAGBOM010000200.1 GCA_017633865.1 Opitutales bacterium | reverse complement strand
TTTTGGCGCATAACTCCGCTTGAAAGCCCTTCAAGACCGCTTATGTATGAAAATACACCGCGCGCCCTTGAAGGGCTTTCAATACTCGTTCTGCATCCAAAATCCTCTCGCCTAAACAAGGGAGCTTACAACGGTTTTTCTTCCTCTTTTTTTAATTAGATTAGTCTATTAAAAAAATGAAAAAAGAAAAACCGCCCTGAGTTCGTTTATTTTGAGGCAGAGATTTTGGATGCAGTTCAAGGCGCAAAAAAATCCTGCGATAGGAGTGTGCTTACGCACATGACTATTGCAGGATTTTTGAAGCAACGCCGAAATGCGCCAAAAGCTCTCCTCAAAATCAGAAGAGGGCGATTAACTTTTCGATCTCCTCAAGCTTCGCCTTGTTCTCCTCAAGCTGCTTCTTCGCCCCGTCGATAACGCTTTGCGGGGCTTTTGAAATGAACGCCTCGTTCGAGAGCCTTGCGGCTGTCGATTTTATCGCGCTTTCGATTTTCGCCTTTTCCTTTTCGAGCCGCTGTTTTTCGGCTTGGCTGTCGACAGAGCCGGTGAGGTCGAGGTAGATTGTGCCGAGCTCGCAGATGGCGGCGGGGCAGTCTTTTACTTCGGCTTTTATTTTGATTTCGGCGGCTCCGGCGAGGCGCTTCAGCTTTTCGGCGTTTGCGGTTATTTGGGCCGCGTTTTCGGCGTCGGCCGAGACGTAGAACACGGCGTCCTTTTTGTTCGCGAGCTTGTATTGCGCCTTTAGGGCTCTCGCTTTCGAGACCAATTCGCGCAGGTTTTTGGTGAGGGCGAGGGCGGCGGCGTCTTCCTTTATGCCGAGGGGCTCGAGAGCTTTTTCGACGAAGGGGTTTTCGTTTTGCAAGAACGAATTTTCCGCGCCGAAGCCCATAGAGTGCCACAGCTCTTCCGAGATGAACGGAATGAACGGGTGCGCCAAAAGCAGAAGCCCCCTCATGCAGACGTCCTGCACGGCGAGCACGGTCTGTTTTGAGGATTCGTCGGCCATTCTCGACTTTGAGACCTCTAAATACCAGTCGCAAAAATCCGTCCAGAAGAAGGCGTAGAGCCGCTGCGTTATTGAGTTGAACTGGTAGGACTCGTAGTCTTTCTGCACGGCTTTCGACGTCTGAATGAGGCTTGAAAGCACCGCGGCGTCGTCGGAGTCGAGCTTTGAGAAGTCTATGCGCTTAACGATGCTTTCAAAGCTTGAATTGTCCCCGATTTTTCCGGACATTTGGCGGAAGCGGCAGGCGTTCCAGAGCTTGTTGCAGAAGTTTCTGCCCAGCTCCACTCTCTCCTCGCTAAATAGAATGTCCTGCCCCTGCGCGGCGCAGTTCATCACGCCGAAGCGCAGGCCGTCGGCGCCGTATTTTGCTATGATTTCGAGCGGGTCGGGCGAGTTGCCGAGGCTTTTTGACATTTTGCGCCCCTGCATGTCGCGTATAATGCCCGTAAAGTAGACGTTTTTAAACGGGATTTTTTCGGCGTCGCTTTTGCCGCCCATAAATTCGAGGCCGGCCATAATCATGCGCGCCACCCAGAAGAAGATGATGTCCGGGCCCGTAACGAGGTCGCTTGTCGGGTAGAAGTAGGATAGGGCTTTCTCCGACATTTTTTCCGCGTTTGGCCAGCCCATTGTGGCGAACGGCCAGAGCCATGAGCTTGCCCATGTGTCGAGAGAGTCCTCGTCCTGCTCCCAGTTTTCGGGGTCGGACGGGCCCTTTACGCTTACGTGGACATGCTCGGGGTTGTTAAAGTCTATGTTTTTTACGCCCTTTTTGTACCAGACGGGGATTCTGTGCCCCCACCAGATTTGGCGCGATATGCACCAGTCGCGGATATTGTCGAGCCAGTGGATGTAGGTTTTTTCCCAGCGTTTTGGCCAGAATTTTATCAGGCCGTTTTCGACGGCCGCCTTGGCCTCTTGGATTTTCGGGTATTTTAAGAACCACTGGTCGGAGAGGCGCGGCTCTATCGGAACGTCGCCCCTTTCGGAGTAGCCCACGTTGTGCTCGTAGTCCTGAATTTCGATTAGAAGCCCCATTTCGTCGAGCTTTTTAACCGCGAGCTTTCGCGCCGCCTCCCTTGTAAGCCCCTCGAATTCCTTGCCCGCGAGCGCGTTCATGGTGGCGTCGGGGTTCATGATGTCGATTATGGGCAGCTTGTGCCTTTGGCCGATTTCAAAGTCGGCGGGGTCGTGGGCGGGGGTGATTTTTAGCGCGCCCGTTCCGAACTCCATATCGACGTATCTGTCGGCGATAATCGGGATTTCGGCCTCGGGGAAGGGGCGCACGCAGTGCTTGCCTATCAAATGCTTGTAGCGCTCGTCGGAGGGGTTTACGGCCACGGCGGAGTCGCCCATGATGGTTTCGGGGCGGGTTGTGCAGATTTCAAGGTAGGTGTCGGGCTCCTCGGCTACGCGGTACTTCATCTTGTAGAATTTGCCCTTTTCGTGCCTGGGTATAACCTCCTCGTCGGAAAGGGCGGTGAGGTTTACGGGGCACCAGTTCACCATGCGCTTGCCGCGGTAGATATAGCCCTGCTTGTAGAGCTTTACGAAGGCGGTGAGCACGGCCTCGGAGTAGCCGTCGTCAAGGGTGTGGACGAGCCTCGGCCAGTCGCATGAGGCGCCGAGCTTTTTAAGCTGCTCGATGATTATGCCGCCGTGAGTGTCGCGCCAGTCCTTGGCGCGGGCTATGAATTTTTCGCGGCCGAGCTCTCGCGCGCATGTGCCCTCGCTTCGCAAAACCTTTTCGACCTTCGTTTGGGTCGCCACTCCCGCGTGGTCTGTGCCGGGAATCCAGATTGCGGACTTGCCCGTTTGGCGGGCGCGGCGAATCAAAATATCCTGAATGGTGTTGTTTAGAACGTGCCCCATCGTGAGCACTCCCGTTACGTTCGGCGGCGGGATTACTATCGAGTAGGCCTCTTTCGAGGAGTCTGGCTCGCCTTTAAAGCAGCCGGAATTTACCCATTTTTCGTACCATTTATCCTCCACTTCGGAGGGGGTGTATGCTTTTGATATTTCGCTCATCTTAAATTTTTCGATTAAAAAAACGTTTTCGCGCGGCGCAAAGGGCGGCTTAAAAAAATTACTTTTCCCGCTCGAAGTTTTGGTTCATGTTTATCGAGGGCTTGTCCTCCTCGGAGGGGCCAATGGGCTTTGCGGGCACGCCCGCGACTGTCGTGTGCGGGGCGACGTCGTTTAAGACCACGCTTCCAGCGCCGATTTTCGCGCCGCGGCCGATTTGGATGTTGCCGATAAGCTTTGCGCCCGCGCCTATCAGAACTCCGGAATGAACCTTGGGGTGGCGGTCGACGGGCTCGGCGCTCGTGCCGCCGAGGGTGACCTCGTGCAGGATTGAAACGTCGTCCTCCACTACGCTCGTTTCGCCGGCGACGAAGCTTGTTGCGTGGTCGAGCATTATTCCGCCGCCGAATTTCGCCGCGGGGTGGATGTCGACCGCGAAAATTTCGCTAATCAAACTTTGGAAGTAGAGGGCGAGGTGGCGGCGGTTTTCGTTCCACAAAATGTGGGACACTCTGTAGGCCGTAATCGCCAAGAACCCCTTAAAGTACATCAGAGGCTCGAGGTACGACTGGCACG
>JAGBOM010000199.1 GCA_017633865.1 Opitutales bacterium | reverse complement strand
CGCTGTATGAGCGTGCCCATGCCGCCGTCGAGAAACACTATGCGCTCGCCCAAAAGCTTGCGCAACTTTTCCGCGCGGGGTGAAAATTTTTGTGCCATCTTAAAGGGAAATTTTTTTGACGCGCTAAACCTTCATGGCGTCGATTAAATGCTGGTTGAACTCCGCGGCGGCGTCGTGGCCGATTTCGCGCAGAGCCTGCACCATGGCCGCTACCTCCACGAGGCGCGCCATGTCTCGGCCGGGGCGCACGGGAATTTCAAAATGCGGGATTTGCACGCCCAAAACGTCGAAAAAGTTTTTTTCGAGCCCCGTTCTTTCCTCGGGTATTCCGGGCTTCCACTCGACGAAGGTTATGACGAGGTCGAGCTGCTTTTCAAGGCGCAGGCAGCGTATGCCGTAGAGCTTTGTGACGTCTATAATGCCGATGCCGCGGCACTCCATGTAGCCGCGGTTAAGCTCGCTGCTCTTGCCGATTACGCGGTTCTTGCCGATTTTTACGCAGTAGGTCATGTCGTCGGCGACGAGGCTGTGGCCGTGGTCGACGAGCGCGAGCGCGCATTCGCTTTTGCCGACGCCGCTTTGCCCCCTTATCAAAACGCCTATGCCCTTAACGTCCAAGAAAGTTCCGTGGAGGCTGATTTGCGGGGCGAACTTCTTTTCGGACTCGGCGCGGAGCTCGTTTGCGAACTCCTTCGAGCGCAGGCGCGTGCGTATTAGCGGTATGTTTCTGCTTTCGGCCACTTTTAGCATCGCCCTTGTGGGCACTATGTTGCGCGACACCACAATGCAGGGTATGCCGCGCGCCGCCACCGACTCCATAATCCGAATTTGCGCCTCCGCGTTTTGGTCGCGCAAATACGACATTTCGCCGGCGCCGAAAAGCTGGATTCTGTTTGCGGAGAAATTTTTGAAGTACCCCGTAAGCGCGAGCGACGGGCGGTTCAGGCTGAGCTCGGGGAGCTCGTTTTTCATTCCGCCCGAGCCCGCCGCAAGCTCCAGCTGGAGGGCGTCCTTAAACATTTCGTAAAATTCCGCGACGCTTACGGACTGTTCCTTTATTTTTTCTTGCGGCATAATCTTACATTTTGAAGCTTTCGCCGAGGTAGAATTTGCGCGCGAGAGGGTCGTTCACCAAAAAGTCGCTGCCGCCCTCGCAGAGCACCCTGCCTTCGTGGATTAGGTACGCGCGGTCAACTATGCTGAGGGTTTCGCGCACGTTGTGGTCGGTTATGAGAACCCCTATGTTTTTCTTCTTGAGGTTTCTTACGATGTCCTGCACCTCCGCCACGCTTATTGGGTCGACGCCGCTGAAGGGCTCGTCCATCAAGAGGAATTTGGGGCGGACGGTCAGGGCTCTTGTTATTTCGAGCCTGCGCCTTTCCCCGCCGGAGAGCGTGTAGGCCTTTTGCTTTGCAAGGCGCGCAAGGTCGAGCTCGTCGAGCATGGCGAGCACGAAGTCTTTAAGCTCGCCTCTTGGAAGGTCGAGAGTTTCGGCCACGGCCATCACGTTTTCCTCGACTGTGAGCTTTCTGAACACGCTCGCCTCCTGCGGGAGGTAGCCTATGCCCATTCTGGCGCGCTTATACATTGGCGTTTGGGTTATTTCCTCGCTTCCCAAAAACACCTTGCCGGACGTCGCGGGGACGAGCCCCATTATCATGTAAAAGCTTGTGGTTTTGCCCGCGCCGTTGGGCCCCAGAAGCCCGACAATCTCGCCGGACGACACGCTTATGCTTACGCCGTTTACGACGCGCCTTTTGCCGTACTCCTTTACGAGATCCTTTGCGCTTATCGACAATTTTTCATTTTGTAAATCCATTTCCCTTTATTCTGCGGAAAAAGCTTCGTTTTGTAAACACAAAAACGTTTCGATTTTCGCAAAAAAAGGCGGATTTTTTGCCGCCGCAAAGCGGTCGCGGGGCTCGGCCTAAATTTTGGAGGGCAAAAACTCGGTTTTGTAGGCGTAGCGCGAGTTCAGGAGCTTGTTCGCCTCTTTGGAGTTTGTAAAACGCCCTCTTTTGGCGTCGAACAAAAGCTCTTTTTCGGGAATGAAGTTCGGAATCAGCCCCAAAAGCACCGTAGCGGTGAAGTCGGCGGAAAAATCCGCAATGTTCGACCCCGGCTGTTTGCCCTCCAAAACCGCGCTCAAAAATTCGCGGTGGGGGTTGCCGCCGGCGTCCGTAAAATCCTTTTCGGGCAGAGCATTGTCCATCTTGAGGGCCCTGAACTCCTCGAAGGGGTAAATGCGGATGTTGTGCCCGTAGGAATTGTCGCAAAACACGTTGCGCTTCGAGCAGATTACGGCGGTGCCGTTGGAGCAGCGGTCTATGGCCTCCTGATTGAAATTTTTGAGGTTCGACGGCTTTTCGCGGGCGTCGTGCCAAAAGAGCTTTACGGGCTTTTTGTGGAACTTGTTGGGGGCGAATTCGTAGACGACCTTCGCCTTTTCGGGCCACGCAAAATCGTTCATTTCGGAGCGCGAGCCGCGGATTTTTGAGGGCAGGCCCAAATCGAAGGCGGAGCAGCCCAAATCCATAAAATGGCAGCCCATGTCGCCGAGCGAGCTCGTGCCGAAATCCTGAAAGCCCCTCCACGCAAACGGAGCCAAAAAGTTGGCGTAGGGCTGGTCGGGCGCGACGTTCAGCCACAGCTTCCAGTCCAAAGACGAGGGCGGCTTTTGCGAGCCGTCGGGGCGGTTTATCAAGCCCTGCCGCCAGAACACGTTGGGGCGGTCTGTCCAGTGGTGGATTTCCTCGACGTCGCCCAAAAGCCCGGCTTTGCTCCAAAGCCTTAATAGCCGCCAGCCGTCGCCGGCGTGCCCCTGGTTGCCGAGCTGGGTTATAAGCTTTGTCTTTTTGGCGATTCTTTTGAGTTCGCGGGTTTCCCAAAAAGTGCGGGCGAGGGGCTTTTCTACATAGACGTGCTTGCCGTTAGCCATGGCCCATGCGGCGGCGGGAAAGTGGGCGTGGTCGGGCGTGCATACAAAAACAGCGTCGATATCCTTGCCCATTTTGTCGAACATTTCGCGGTAGTCGGAAAATTTTTTGGCTTCGGGGTGGGCGTTGAATGCTCCCGACGCGCGGCCGCTGTCGACATCGCAAAGCGCGGCGATGTTCGCGTTTGCGAAGTTTGCGGCCTCGTGCACCGAGGTCGAGCCGCGGCCCCCACAGCCGATAATGGCGACGTTTATTTTCGAGTTCGGCGCGGGCTCTTTGCCTATAACCCAGCGCGGCAGAATGTTAAAAACCGCGCCCGCCGCGAGCCCCGCCTTTAAAAAATTTCTCCTCGATAAACTATGCTTCATTGCTGTTTCCCCCTTGTTTTTTTAGCGTTTTCGCCGCCCGTCGATTTAAAAAAAACGGGCGTTTTACGGTTTTACATGCTCCAGCCGTCGCCCTTTGTGATTCTGTCGGGGGCGTTGTAGTGGGAGACGTCCTTCATGTTTTCGTCGCGGACGTTCACAAGGCGCGAGCCCTTTTGCGTGATGTATGAAAACGTGTTGCCGTTCCAGCCGACAAGCCAGCCGTTGCAGGTGCGGGGCACATTGCCGCGGTCGGATGTGTATACGTAGATTAGCGTCCCTTTTTGGTGGCAGCCTGTTATCATGGCCTTTCCTTCTTTTTTTAATTTTAAGCCCCTATTTTGGGCGGGGCGGTTTGCGGTTAAAAGAATGCGTTTGCAATTTAAAACGCTATTTTTATTTTTGGAGGAGGCTTTGTTTTAGTCAATCCATTTTTTTGAAAGCGGGAAATTTTTTGGGCTCGGCGAAATCAAAATTTTTGACAACCGCGTAGTTTTGCTGTTTTATTTTTTGCATGAAAAAGATTTTTTCCGTTTTATCGGCGTTTGCGCTGTTTGCGTGGGCGGGTTTTGCGCAGCCCGTAAAAATCGCCTGCATTGGCGACAGCATCTCGGAGGGCTTCGGACTGGCGAACTCCTGCGTTGATTCGTACTCGGTTTTGCTCGGCGAAATGCTCGGGGAGGGCTACGAGGTTAAAAACTTCGGCATCACCGGCAAGTGCGTCCAGCGCGACTCCAACGACCCGTACTGGAAAAGCGGCAGAATGGAGAGAATTGTGGCGTTCGACCCCGACATCATAATAATAAAGCTCGGCACGAACGACTCAAAGCCCCAAAACTGGAAGGGCGGCGAAGCCTTTAAGAAGGACTATTTGGACTTTTTGGACGCCGTCTCAAACCCGAACAAAAAGCAGACGGTTTATCTGGCCACCGCCGCGTGGGTCAGGAAGGACGCCATAGGCATTACAAGGCGGGTCGTAAGCGAGGGCGTAAACCCCGCCGTGCGCGAAATGGCGAAAGCCCGCGGCTACAAAATCATAGACTTTTACTCCCTTTTGGAGAACCACCCCGACTGGTATTGCGACGATATCCACCCAAACGAGCTCGGCGCGAAAATGATGGCGGAGTTCGTCTATAAATTCCTTACGGGCAAAAAGAAGGCGCCGCCGACAGCGAAAATCCGCGGCAAAAAGGGCGAATATTTCGGCTACGACCGCTACGACTTCCAATTCAGGTGGCGCGACGCCTCTTTGTTCCTGCCCAAGCCCGCGAAATCCGCCAAAAAACCGCGCTTTAACAAAGCGGAAAAGGCTCCGAAGCCCGTCGAGTGGGTGCTTGTCCCGAACAAAATTAAAAACGACGAATTTTACAAGGATTTCATCCTAAAAATGCTTGCCGAGGGCAGGGCGGTGTTTTCGATAGACATAGAAAGCTGGCTGGGCAACCAAAACTCCGTGCGCTGGATGGAGCTGCCCTGCCGCCACTACGCCGAGACCATGAATTTTTCCGAAAAATTCGACATTTTTTGCGACGGCAAAAGCTCGTTTTTCGCGGTGAATTTCGCGGCGGCGCACCCGCAAAACGTCCGCAGGCTTTGCATGAAAGCTCCCGTTTTGGACATCGTCGCGTGGGCGAAATCCGAGCCGTTAAACATGAAATGCCTAAAACAGGAGTGGAAGCTTGACGACGAGGGGGTGGAGAATTTCCCGAGCTCGCCCGCAGACAACATAAAAAATCTCGACCCCGCCAACGTTTTGTTGCTCCCCGCGGACGCTTCCGCCGCGGAGGCCGCAAAGTTCCTGCTAAAAAAGGGCAAATAAAAACGCGAGCGCGATTATCGCCCAAATAAAGCAGCAGTTCGCGCAGGAGTCGGGGCGGGGCTTGGCTTCGCTTTCGCCCGTGTCCGTACCATTAAACGGAAAGCCGAACCCTCTGCTTTTGGGGGCGGATTTATTTTGGTAGCGCGCGCTGGAATTGTCGCTTGAGCCGTCCTCCAAAATGTCGGCGTCCGTGGGTTCGGGCGTTTCAATCTCCACGCTTTCAAGCTCTATCGGCTCTTCGGTTTCTTGGGGGCGGGCGGGGCTTTTGCGCGGAAATTCGGCGTCGTTTTGCATGGGGTGGAGGCTAAAAAATTTTCTTGCAAGGGGAAAGCTTTTTTTTAATTTATCGAAAAAAAACAGTAAAACGAAAATGGCACTAAAAATCGAGCAAAACTACAAGTGGTCGTTCTTCAAGGCGGGCGGCATTTTTCAGGCAAACATTTCGCGCGGGGCGGACATCGCAAACATCGGCAGTCTAGACAAAAAATTGTGGACGGCGCTGGCGTGCCCCGTGGAGGGCGTCGTGTTCGACAAAAAAACCCTGCGGATTTTGGATTCGGACTCCGACGGCAGAATACGCAGCCCGGAAGTCGTCGCGGCTTGCGAGTGGACGTGCTCGATGCTCAAGAACCCGGACCTTCTTCTAAAAAGCTCCCCATCGCTCGCTTTAAGCGAAATAGACGACTCCTCCGCGGAGGGCGCGGTGCTTCTTCAGAGCGCGAAAGAGGTTTTAAAAGACTTGGAAAAGCCCGACGCGCGGGAGATTTGCGTTGGCGACTTCGCCGACGAAACCGCTATCTTTAAAGGCACGCCCTTCAACGCCGACGGCGTGATAACCGAGCTTAGCGCGGGTTCGGACGCCCTGCTTAAAAGCGCGATTGCCGTTATTCAAAAAGTTTGCGGCTCGGTAAAAGACCGCTCGGGCTTGGACGGAATAGACGCAGAAAAAATAGAAGCGTTCTTCTCGGCTTTGGACGCCTACGAGGCCTGGCGCGCGCGGCTTGACGCCGACAAAGACGCCATTCTGCCCTTCGGCGCCGACACCGAAGCCTTCGACGCCGCGATGTCCGCGGTCGAGCAAAAAATCGAAGACTATTTCACCCGCCGCGAAATCGTATCGTACGAGCCTTCGAGCGGCGAGTTTGCGAACCCCTCAAAGGACGCCGTGGCGAGCCTGCTTTCAAAGGACGTCTGCCCCGAAAGCGGCGAGCTTGCGATGCTGCCGATAGCGAAAATTTCGGAGTCGGAAAGCCTTTTGCTCTCCTCCGGCGTAAACCCCGCCTACCGCGCGAAAATCGACGCTTTCCGTTTCGGGATTTTGAGCGCCCAAACGGGGCAAAGCGACGTTCTAACGCTCGCGCAGTGGGCGGAAATCAAGGCGAAGCTCGCGCCGTACAGGGCGTGGATTTCTTCAAAGAGCGACTTGGGAATTTCCGCGCTTTCCGAAGGCGAGCTTGCCGCCGCGAAAACCGGGGGGCTGAAGGATATGCTCTTAAAACTGCTTGAGCTGGACGCGGAAGTGGCCGACGCCGTCGCAAACATCCACAAGGTCGAAAAGCTCGTCCGCTTCAACCGCGACCTTTACCGCCTGCTTACAAACTTCGTGAGCTTTAAGGGGTTTTACGAGCACAAGGGCCCGTCGATTTTCCAGTACGGCACGCTGTTTTTGGACCAGCGCATGTGCGAGCTTTGCGTGAAGGTTGACGACGCGGCAAAGCACGCCTCGCTTTCGCCATACAGCTACACCTACCTTGTTTACTGCTCTTGCACGCGCAAGGGCGAGGCTCCGTTTTCAATCGCCGCCGCGGTCACCTCGGGGGACTGCGACAATCTGATTGTCGGCAGAAACGGCGTGTTCTTCGACCGCGAGGGGCGCGACTGGGACGCCACAATCACAAAAATCGTGTCGAACCCGATAAGCGTAAGGCAGGCGTTCTTCTCGCCCTACAAGAGGTTCGCAGCATGGATTGGCGATATGATTTCAAAGGGCGCCGCCGCCGCCGACGACAAGGCCGTGTCGGGGATTACAAACTCCGTCTCGTACCCCAAGGCCGCGGGGGGCGAAAAGAAGATGGATTTGGGCACTCTCGCCGCGATAGGAGTGGCAATAGGCGGCATTACAACGGCGTTTGGAGTTGTTATTAACGCTCTGTTTTCAGTCGGGCTTATGTGGCTGCCCCTTTATATTTTGGCGGGAGTTTTGATGATTTCGCTGCCGTCTATGGTTATGGCAGCCATAAAGCTGCACAGGCGCAATCTGGGCCCCCTTTTGGACGCGAATTCGTGGGCGGTCAACACCCGCGCAAAGCTGAACTTCGCCCTCGGCGCGGCTCTTACAAAATCGGCGAGCCTGCCGATAGGCAAGGGCGGAATTTGCAAAAAGCGCTCGAAGGGCTGCGCGGCGATTTTGCTTTGCCTAATCGCCGCGATTTTAGCGGGCGCGTATTTTATGTGGAGGGGCAAGGCTTCTGAAAATAGCGATGTTTCGGCGGGGCAGCCCGCGCAGGCGGCGCAAGCCGGCGCGGGGGCATCGGCAAAGGCTCCCGGGGCGCAGGCGGCTTCCGAGGCGCAGGCGGCAAAAGTTTCCCCCGCTCCCGACTCCGCAAAATAGGCGTCGAAAGCCGCGGATTTTAAGCCGCGCAAAAAAAACGGCGAAAGCTTTTTTGGCTTCGCCGTTTTTTATTCGGGCATTCGCGGGAGGCGGATAATTTTTTAGGGATTAGCCTATTTTATTTTTGCGGAAAGAATTGTAATGTCGTCGCTTTGCTCCGCGCCGAGCGCGAAGGCGTCGAGATCCCGCAATACGCTTTCGCAAATTTCGCGCGGCGAGCCCGGGGCGTTTTTTACGCAGTTTAAGAGCCTTTCCTCGCCGAAGAATTCGCCGTTTTTGCTTTCGGCCTCGGTCGCGCCGTCGGTATAGATAAAGAGGGTGTCGCCGCGCTCCAAAAAGACGGTTTCGCGCGCGAATTCGGCGTTTTCGTCAAGGCCGAGGGCGATGTTGGGGCGGCATTTTAAAAAGAAAGTCTCGCCGTTTGCGCGCTTTACGATTGGCGGGTTGTGCCCGCAGCAGACGTAGCCGAGCTCGCGCGTTTCAAAATTAAACGCGCACATAAAAAGCGTTAAAAACATGCAGGAGTCGTTGTTGGCGCAGAGGGCGGCGTTTATTCTGGAGGCCATTTTCGGCAGCGATTTTTCGAGGTTTGCCGACGCCCTTAAAATTGTGTCCGCCTTCGCCATGAATAGCGCCGCGGCTATTCCCTTGCCCGAAACGTCTCCCACCGACATGCTCAGCCTGCCGTCGTCAAGCGGGAAGTAGTCGTAAAGGTCGCCCGCCGCCTGGCGCGCGGGGCGCATATTCGCGCAAATCTCCACCCCCGCGCTTTCGTACTCTTTGCCCGGCAGGAATTCCGCCTGGATTTTGCCGGCGATTTTAAGCTCGGTTTCGGCGAGCTCCCTTGCGCGGCTTTCGCGCTCGAGGTTTGAAATGTACTCGCCGAGCTTCTTTTGCATCAGCGATATGTTTTCCGCCAGGCTAAACACGTCGCTTGTGCCGATTTCGCTCTTTTTCAGGGTTTTTTCGAGGCTTAGTTCCGGCGAAAAATTGGATTCGGCAAGCTTGTGCGTAAATTCGGAAAGCTTTGATATGGGCCGCGATATTCTTTTTGAAAGAGCCGCCGTATCCGCGAGCGCGATTGCGAGCTCAGCCGCACCCAGCGCCGACAAAATGTTTAGCGAAGACATTATTATCGGGCG
>JAGBOM010000198.1 GCA_017633865.1 Opitutales bacterium | reverse complement strand
TATCTCGCCTGTCGGGCCGCTGCGCTGCTTGGCTATGATGAGCTTGACGAGCCTCGAGTCCAAAGAAAGCTCGTTTTCGGCGTTGTCTTTGGCGGATTTCCGCTGCCAGCTCAAGAGCAAAATCACGTCGGCGTCCTGCTCTATCGCGCCCGATTCGCGAAGGTCGCTTGCGCGGGGGTCGCGCTGCTCCTCCTCGGTTTTTCGGTTCAGCTGGGCAAGCACGATTACGGGGACGTCCAGCTCCTTGGCCATGGCCTTCATGCCCCTCGACATTTCCGCGATTTGCTGCTCGCGCGGCGCGCGGCTGTCGACGGCCTTCAAGAGCTGGAGATAGTCAACCACGATTAGCCCGATATTGTGCTGCTGCTTTAAACGGCGCGCCTTTGCGCGCATTTCGAGAATGGTGATGTCGGCGGTGTCGTCAATCCAAAGGGGCGCGGCGCGCATTTCAAGCCCCGCCTTTTGGATGTCTTGGGTCTGGTCGTTTGCGATATGCCCCTGCCTGAGCTTGTGCTGATTGATGCCCGCGCGCGCGCAAAGCATTCGCATAATAAGCTGCTCCGCGCCCATTTCGAGCGAAAACACAAGCGTCGGGACGGGCTTTTTTGCGAATATCGCGCTTTCGGCGATGTTCAGGGCGATGGAGGTTTTGCCCGTGCCGGGGCGCCCCGCGATTACAATCATCTCCTTGCCGTGCAGGCCGCGCGTCATATCGTCCAAATCCTTAAAGCCCGTCGAGACTCCCGAAATTTCGCCGCGGTTTAAAATAAGCTGGTTCACCATGCTTATCGCGCCCTCCACCTGCTCGCCGATGTGGCGGGCGGTGTCCGAAATCCTGTCTTGGCTGATGGACAAAAACTTGCTTTCAACCCCCTCGAAAAACGCGTTCAGCGAGTCTATATTTTGGTCGGCAAGCTCGATGGTTTCGTGGCAGGTTAAAATGAGCGCGCGAAAAAAATATTTTTCGCGGACGATTTCAAGCCAGTGCTTGAAATGCGCGTAGGTCTCGACCCTGCCGGAAATCTCCGCAATCTTCGCCGCCCCGCCGACGGACTCGAGCTCGCCGCTCGCCTCGAGCCTGTCGGCAAGCACGATTTCGTCAATCGGCTTGCCCTCGTTGAAAAGCGAAAGAATGGCTCTAAAAATTTTGCGGTGCGGGGCGTAATAAAAATAATCCTCCTTAAGCTTTGAGGCTATGCAGACGTTTAAAACCTCGCCGCTGCCGTCAAGCAGCATGCTCGCCAAAAGCCCCTGCTCCGCGTCCGAATTGTGGGGAAGCTCGCGGCCTATAAGGCTTTCCGCATTGGCCGCCGCGGCTCGGGTTTTCAAGCTGCCGCGCGCCCCGACGGTCTTCTTTGGGTTCTCTTCTCTCATTATGATTTAGTAAAGGTCTAAATATATTTTAAGCGTAAAAACATACAACCAAAAAATCCATTTTTTCGGAAATATTTGCGGGCGGAATCGGGAACGCCCCGCAAAACGCAAAAACCGCAAAACATAACGCCGCTTTCGGAGGCCTTAGGGCTCTAATCTTTTGGGCGGCGGCAAAAAAAAGAACGCGCTAAAAAAAGCGCGTTCCCTATCCTAATTTGTTTTTCGGCGCAAATTACTTGGAAGCTTCCGCGGTTTCTTCAATAGGATTTTCGGAAACGACCTCGAAATTCAAGTCTACCTTAATGTCCTTATGGAGCTTGATTGCGGCGGTGTGCTTGCCCAATTCCTTAACGGCGGCAAGCTGAACCTGCTTCTTGTTAAGCTCGACGCCCTCCTCGGCGATGCGCGCGATAAGGTCGGCGGCCGTGACCGAGCCGAACATTTTGCCGCCCTCGCCCGTTTTAACGGCGATTGCGATTGAAAGTTCGGCAAGGCGCGCCGCTATCTTTTCGGCCTCGGCCTTTTCGTTAGCCTCGCGGATTTCCCTCGCCTTTATGAGAGCTTCAATCTGCTTCTTGTTCGCCTTGTTAACCGGAATGGCGTACTTCTGCGGGAAAAGGAAATTTCTCGCGTAGCCAGCCTTTACGGAAACCTGTTCGCCTTCGCCGCCGAGACGCTCGACGGGCTTTACCAACAATACTTCTGTATGTGCCATATTTTATCCTAAAATTATTTTACTGTTAAAAGAGAATCAAAAGGGGACGTCGTCGTCCTCCAAATCGTCGACGCGCTCGGGAGCCTTGCCTCTGGGCGGGGGTGTCGCGCGCCTGTAGGCGTTGCCGCCCTGCGAAGCGTCGAAATCGCCGCCGCCCGAAGACGCATCGCGCGCCCCGCCGACAAATTCAAACCTTTCAAGAACGACCACTATCTTGTTGCGCGCCTTGCCGGTTTCCTTGTCTTCCCAAGTGTCCTGGCGCAGGCGCCCCTCCAAAAGAATCGGCCTGCCCTTTGAAAAGTATTTGGCGATATTTTCCGCGCTCCTGCCGAAGGAGTCGACCTCCACATAGCAGGTTTCCTCGCGCTTGTCGCCGTCCTGGCCTGCAAAGGAACGGTTCACGGCGATTGAAAAACGGCAAACGCTCGTCCCGCTCTGCGTTTGGCGCAATTCGGGATCCCTCGTGAAGTTGCCCATCAAAATAACTTTATTGTAAGACGCCATAAACCTTCAGCCTTTCCTTAATAAACTATGCGGACTGAACCATCAGCCTGTTCACGGTTTTGTCGCGGACAAGCTTTTCCTTAATCTGGGCCGGAGCGCTTACGGGGCCGTCGAACTTGACTTCGACAAAAATGCCGCTTACAAACTTGCGGTCGGGGGTGCGGGAGAATTCCTTTACGCCGAGATTTTCCGCGCTTTCAACCGAGCCGCCGACAGACGCGATTACGCCCTTTAGCTTTTCGATAAGAGTTTCGACATCCTGGTCGTAGCCTCTGGTGTCGAGAACAAACGTTGCCTTGTATTTCTTAGTATTCATTGTGTTTTTAGATAAATTGTTTTTTATAAATGAAGCCGTTTTTCGCGCGCTTTCAAGCCCTATTTTTGGTTGTATATGTTTTGCGCGGCCGCCACCCCGTCGCGCACTATGCGCTCGAGCGCCGCGGCGAGGTCCGGGTTCGCGCCGATCACGAAGGCGCGGACGAGGGCGACGACGGGCTGCAGCTCGTCGGAGCCGAGCTCCCGCTCGTCGCGGAATTCCTC
>JAGBOM010000197.1 GCA_017633865.1 Opitutales bacterium | reverse complement strand
GCAGCGGCGAGGAGGTTTCGATAGCGGATCTTGCGAAAATCGTCGCCGAAACCGTCGGCTACAAGGGCAAAATCGTCCATGACCTATCCAAGCCCGACGGCACGCCCCGCAAGCTTTGCGACACAACGCTCTTGCGCTCCACAGGCTGGAAGCCCAAGTACGACATCCGCTCCGGCGTAAGGCAGACCTACCAGTGCTTCCTGCGCGAGCTTGAAAGCGGTTCGATAAGATATTAAAATTTTTGATGAAAAAATTTTTAGTAGTATACGAATTCGCCGACAGGCAGGATACGCCCTTCAAAGATCGAACGGAAAGGCTGTGGGCATATACGGAGGAGAACCTTCGCAGGCTTTCATCCGGCGCGGAATACAAAAGCTTTCGCGGGTTTTTTCAGGGGAAGTCGCAGTCGCGCAAAAACGGGCTTCATATAGGCAGGTTTTTGAATTTCCTCTACATGCATATTGCGCGCCCTTTTAAAATTCTGTTTTCGCGGGCGGATATCGTTTTTGCGCGGACAACGCCGCCTCCCGCTTGGCGGAGAAGCTCGATTCCTTTATAAAGAAAAACTTCTAATGTTTAATGCAAACAGCATAATTTCGGCGTTGAAAAACGCGCCGCTCGACGCGGACGCCGTTTTAAATATCGGGGAGTGGCTTTTTGCGGAGAATTTGCCCAAGGAGTTTTTTTTGTCGATAAAAAGCCTTGTAGAGGCTAAAAACTGGACGGAGCTAAACGAAAGGTTTTACAAAAAACTGTCCTTCGGAACGGGAGGGTTGAGGGGCAGGGTTGTCGCCAAAAATCCCACAAGCGTCGAATTGCCCGCGGCGGGCGCGGCGCCGAAGCACCCCGCGGCGGGCTCGAACTGCCTAAACTAAGTAACGGTTTTAAATGCTACTCTCGGGCTTTTCAATTATTGCAAAAAACATTTTGACGCAAAAAATCCGCGTTTGTTGGTTTCTTACGACACCCGCTTTTTTTCGGAGGAGTTCGCGCGCATGGCGGCCTCGATGTGGGCAAATCTCGGCGGCGAGGCCTATATGTTTGGCGGCGCGCGGCCGACTCCGCAGCTGTCTTACACAATTCCGCAAATAGGCGCGCATGCGGGGGTCATGATTACCGCAAGCCACAATCCGTATTACGACAACGGCTACAAGGTTTACGACGAAAACGGCGCCCAAATGGCCTCCCAAAAAACAAAGCTGCTTGCGGAATTTATCGGCGAAGTTTCGGTTAATGATGTTTCGGGATTTTTAGATAGCGGAATTCTCGGCGCAAAAATTCTGCCCGCCGAAGCCGAGAATAGCTATATCGACAGCCTCTCCGAGGCCTTGATAGAGCCCGACTCCCTTAGGGAAACCCCTCCCAAAATCGTTTACACGCCCCTGCACGGGACGGGCGCGGCGGTCTGCCCGCGGGTCATGGAGCGCTTCGGGATTCCCGCGGTTTTTGTCGAGGCTCAAATGAAGCCCGACGGCGCGTTTGCGACGGTAAAGTCTCCGAATCCCGAAGATAGTTCGGCGATGGAAATGGGCATAAAAATCGCCGAGGATTGCGGCGCCGACGCGCTTATCGCGACCGATCCCGACTCCGACAGAATGGGCGTCGCGGTAAAATCGGAGGGCGGCAAATTCGGGATTCTGTCGGGCAACGAGGTCGGCATTATGCTTGCGGCTTTCAGGCTTGAGCGCATGAAGGCCTTGGGGCTGTTGGAGAAACCCGAAAATTGCGTCGTTTTAAAAAGCTTTATCACAAGCCCGCTCATCGAAAAAATTTGCGACTTTTACGGCGTTAGATGCGTCAACACCCTCACAGGCTTTAAATATATAGGCGAGCGCATTTGCCTGTACGAAAAAAAATTCCTAGCGGAAAACGGCTGTGAATTGAAGGACAGGTATTTTAAAAACCGCGCGCGAATGTTCCAAAAACATTCCTCGTTCTTTGTGCTCGGCGCGGAGGAAAGCCTCGGCTATTTGGGGACGGACTCGACAAAGGATAAGGACGCGAACTCCGCGCTTCTTATGTTTGCGGAGCTTCTTGCCTATCTAAAAAAGAACGGCCTTTCCGCGCGCGAATATCTTGTCGAAATTTTCAAAAAATATTCGTTCGTCCGGGATTTTTCGGAAAGCCTCAGGCTGGAATCGGTCGCGGACTTAAAGCGGGCGAAGAACATCCTTTTTGAATTCGGCAAAAACCCTCCGAAAAAAATCTCCAATCTTGAGGTTTCGGAAATTGTGAATTTTTCGGACGGCGGCATTTCCGACGCTGACGGCGAGAGGCTGCCGAAGGAGAATTTTTACATGCTGAAATTTGCGGACGGCTCGAGGGTGGGCGTTAGGGCTTCCGGCACCGAGCCCAAAATAAAATTTTATATATCCATTGCGGGAGGCAAAGCGGGTTCCGCCGACGATTTGGACGCCCTGAACGCGCGCTCGCGCGAAAAAGCGGACGCGATTTTCCGGTATTTCGAGGGCGTTTTCGCTTAGCCGCCGCGCCTTTTTTGCTTGAAAAATTTTCCGCATAAGCCCATATTATTAAAAAATGGGCGTATAATATTTTATTGGCGCGTTATGAATAAAAGTACTTTTTTGGAAAAGATATACAGGCTTTTTGCCGTTAGAAATGTGGCGATTTTTTTAATATATTCGGCGATTGCTTTTATTTCGCTAAACGCCGCGTATTTTTTAAGGTTCGATTTGAATTTCGAAAGCGGCTTCGCGCCGGTGTATGTCTTTTTGATATTTTTGTTTTTCAAAATCGCGGCGCTGATGGCGTTCAAGCAGTTTAGGGGGCTGCTGACGTCTTTCCACATGCCCGACATGATTAAGCTGTTTTGGGCGATAACCGCTTCGTCTGTGATAATCCTTTTTTTAAGCCTCTCGATAGGCCACCATGCGAGAGTGCCCAGGGGCGTGATTTTGGCGGACTACATCCTGTCTTTAATATTGTATTCCGGCTTTAGGATTTATTTGAGATTCTACAGGGAGCGCGGCTCGAGCGACAACATACACTCGCACGCCGAAAAAAGAGTCGCCGTTATCGGCGCGGGCGACATCGGCACAAGCCTCGCCGCCAATTTAATATCGCGCAAGGCTTTGGGAGCCGTTCCCGTAGTGTTTTTGGACGACGACGACGCGAAAATCGGGAAGCAGATTTTGGGGCTCGACGTGCTTCCGCTTTCCACGGACTTCAAAAAGCTTGTGGAGATTTATAAAATCGACAGGGCGGTTATCGCGATTTCAAACATATCGAAAAAGCGCATAAGCGAAATCACGACAAATTTATCCAAAAACGGCGTCGAAACCAACATAGTGCCCTCCTACTACGACCTTTCTATGGGGTTCGCGAAAGTTTCCAACCTTCGCGAGGTTTCAATCGCCGACGTGCTTGGCAGGGAGCAGGTCTCGCTCGACTCCGAATCCATAGGGGCGATGATAGGCGGCAAGGTTATAATGGTAACGGGCGCGGGGGGCTCTATCGGCAGCGAGCTTTGCAAGCAAAT
>JAGBOM010000196.1 GCA_017633865.1 Opitutales bacterium | reverse complement strand
GATCCGCGGCAAAGAGGGAGGCTTCGTCGCCGCCTGTGCCCGCGCGGATTTCCACAACCGTGTTGCGCGAGTCGGTCTCGTCCGGCGGAATCATATAGCGGAGGATTTCCTTGCGGACGGGCTCCACCTGGCTTTCGAGGGAGGCGAGGTCGTCTTTGGCGAGCTCGCGGAACTCCTCGTCTGTCGCGGGGTCTGAAATGAGCGCCTTGTTCTCCTCGATTTGGGCGAGGATTTTTTGCAGGGCTTCGTAGCGTTCCTTAAGGTTTGAGAGCTGCTGGTGCTCTCTTGAAATCGCGGAGGCCGCGCGCTGGTCGTTGTAGAAATCGGGCGCGGCCATTTTTTCGGAGAGGGCGTCGAGCCTTACGAGAAACGGTTTTATGGGAGGTATTGATTCCATTGTCGGATTTTTTTGCCGCGCGGCGGCTCCGCGCGCAATAATTCATTTTTTATAAAACATAAGAATTGCATTTCTCTTTGCAACTTTGAAAATACCTTAAAACAAATTTTAATTTATGGATTCTTCTAAGGCAAATTTGGGCGGCAAGCATATAATCGCCTGCGTTTGGGATTTCGACAAAACTTTAATCCCGAACTACATGCAGACTCCGATTTTCGAGGAGTACGGCGTCGACGAGCACCTGTTCTGGCGCGAGGTCAACATGCTGCCCGAGCTTTACGCGAAGCGCGGGGTGAGAGTGTCGCCCGAAACGGTGTATTTGAACCACCTTTTAAGCTTCGTAAAAAGCGGCAAGATGAGGGGGCTAAGCAACGCGAAGCTTCGCGAGCTTGGCGCTCGCATAAAATTCGCGCCCGGGGCGCTTGAGCTTTTCGACGAGCTGAAAAAAATCCCCCTAAGCGACGAGCGGTACAGAAAGCTCGACATCAAGCTCGAGCACTACATCGTTTCAACCGGCATAAGCGAAATGATTAAGGGCAGCGCCATCGCCCCCAAAGTTGACGGGGTGTTCGCCTGCGAGTTTATCGAGGAGCCTTTGCCGCCGTATTTTTCCGCCCAGACGGAGTTCGACTGGAGCGCGCTTTCAAACCAGATAAACCAAATCGGCGCGATTGTCGACAACACCATAAAAACGCGCTTCATTTTTGAAATCAACAAGGGCGCGAACAAAAACTCCGTAATCGACGTGAACGCGCAAATGTCCTACGCCGACCGCCGCGTGCCGATAGAAAACATGATTTACGTGGCCGACGGGCCCAGCGACGTGCCCGTGTTTTCCGTAGTCCGCAAGGGCGGCGGCAAAACATACGCCGTGTACTCGCCCGAAAGCGACGCCGAGTTCGAGCAAAACGACATGCTTTTGCAGTCGGGGCGCATCGACGCCTACGGGCCCTGCGACTATTCCGACGCCGCGCCAACCGCCCGCTGGCTAAAAATGCACGTGCGCAAAATTTGCGACCGCATCGTGAAGGACTTCGAGGCGGCCGTGGCCTCGCGCGTGGGGAAGTCGCCCAAGCATATCCGGAAAAACGACGACGTTAAAGAGTTCACCGAAAAGTTTTTGCGCGCCGCCGAGCGACACTCCCCCCCCGCCGCCGACAACACCGCGCCCCTCGATTTCGGCAAAAATTCGGACGATTAAAATTTGCAAAAAAAAGGTTGAAAAACCCCGCCGTTAGTCCATCATTCTTAGTTTAACAATTTTAATAATAGACAAATATGCCAAGAGAAACAGTTATACTTGAATGCACGGAAGCCCGCAAAGAGGGCAAGTCTCCGTCCCGCTATCTAACTTCGCGCAACCCGCGCAAGCAGCTTGAGAAGGTTGAAAAGATGAAGTACAACCCCGCCCTTAAGCGCCGCACGCTCCACCGCGAAATCAAGAAGTAAAACATTTTTATATGATAAAACCCGCAGGGATTTTCCCGGCGGGTTTTTTTGCGCGTTTTTTTAAGGGCTGGCGCGCGAAGGCTACTGCATGAATTTCAGCCAGTCCGCGCCGAACTGTTCGATTTTTTCCGGCGTGTATATTATGGGCGGCAGCGAGATGCGGTCGTTTTGCGGCAGGGCGCCGTCGAGCCTCGCCTCTATGAGCCGTTGCGCCGAAATGTAGCCGAAGCCGAAGTAGTCGTCGCCGATTGCGAGGGTGATTTGGCGGTTCGCCAAAAAATATCCGATATGCGGCCTTATATCGAGCGACACCGAAAAGAATCTGTCTGTGTCGGGCGGGATTGGCGACATATCGAGCAGGGGAGAGGCGTCGAAAAACACGATGCCGTAGGAGTCCAAAACGTTTATGTTGTGCTTAAATTCGCCCGCGAATTTCGAGTAGTAGGTCGCCCCCGCGGGGACGACGCGGGTTCTTTGTTTTATGTAGTCTAAAACGTCTTTATTGTATCTTTTTTCGAAGCTTTCGGCGAGGGCCGGGTCGTTGAAAAACTGTTCGCCCTCGGTATGGAATATGCAGAGGGACTCGATATTCGACTTAGAGTAGGGGACTATAAATTCGCGCTTGAGAGCCTCTATTATTTTTTTCGAGTCGCTCGAGATAAAAAGGATTCTTCCCGAATCGGGGAGGTCGCGCCTTAATGTGGCGACGAAAAATTTTTTTGCGCGCAGTTGCGACACCGCTTTTTTCAGCGCGGAGTCGTCGCCCGCGGAGGGTATCACCAACGCGCCTATGCAGCCGTCCTTTTCGGCTTTTATTAACGCCGCGGCCTGGGCTTCGGGCGTAATGTCTTTTTTTGGCGTGATGTTTTTTACCTTAAAATCTTTTTTATAGCGGAGCTCCAGATCCTTGAACATTTCGTTCGCGCCGTAGATTATGGCGGAGTGCTCGGGGTCTTCGGGAGCGTCCGACAAAAACGCGAGATTCTCCGCGAACGCGAAGCCCGCGAGCGAGGCGGCCATAAGCGCTATTGCGGAGAATCTCGGCATCGAAGTTTTCCCTTTTTTTAGAATGCGGCCTTGTGCATGTCGCCCTCGTTTACGAAGGCTTCGTGCATTGAGTAGGCCTTGGCGAGCGTCTGCGGCGTATGGCCTTTCGAGACGCTTGCAAGGTATTTTCTTAGCAGGTCTCGATAGTCGGGAGCCGCGCACTTTGAGATGATTTCCTCGGCTCTTTGCATCGGGGTTTTGCCGCGCAAATCCGCCACGCCGTATTCGGAAACTATTACGTTTACGCTGTGCTCGCTGTGGTCGACGTGCGAGACCAGCGGCACGAACGCGGAAATCGCGCCGTTTTTCGCGACGGCGGGCGTGGTGAAGATGGAGATGTAGGCGCTTCTGGTGAAGTCGCCCGAGCCGCCTATGCCGTTCATCTTCTTCGTGCCGCTGAGGTGGGTAGAGTTGGCATT
>JAGBOM010000195.1 GCA_017633865.1 Opitutales bacterium | reverse complement strand
GTGGAACGTGCCCGCCGGGGCCCGCGAGCGCGACTCCCGAAGCCATTGAAAAAATCGCAAGAGCAACCATTATTCTTTTCATCATTTTTATTCCTCCGTTTGTTTTTAAGTGTTTGCAAGGGAAAACGCCGCCGCCGCAAAAAAGTTTCAAAAAAAATTTCGGATATTATTTTGACAGCGTTTTTTTTGCCCCCTATGCTTAATTCAATTTTAAAAACAAAAGGAGAAAATATATGAGAAAATTCGCGCATATCGGGATTCCCTCCGCCGAAAAACGGGAAAATATGAGCCGCATAGACGCCATGAAGCTTTCCGTCTCGTCGCCCGCCGACAGCAAGCACTCGATAGAGTGGCTTTATTTCGAGTACGATTGCCCCATGCCCAAGCTTTTGCAGACCTCGACGCACATCGCGTACTTTGTCGACGACATCGAATCCGAGCTTAAAGGCGCCAACGTTCTTGTGCCGATGTCCGTTCTTCCGGACGGCACCAAGCTTGCGTTTATAGTGGAGGAGGGGGTGCCGATAGAGCTCCTCCAACCTTTAGTTTAGGCGATTGATTTTGGCGCAGAAGTTCGTTGCTTCGGCAAAAAGAAGCTCGGAATGAATGTAAATTCTATTCCGAGCTTTTTTTGCTCTCGCGCCTGCTTCTGCATCCAAAATCAATGCGCCTAAATCGCTCACAACGGTTTTTGAAATCTGCTTCAAGACCGCTTATGTATGTTAAATACACCGCGCGTCCTTGAAGGGTTTTTTATACTCGTTCTGCATCCAAAATCAATGCGCCTAAACAAACGGACTCGCTGCGATTTTTATTTCAATGCGTTTAAATAAGCGAACTCGCAGTGTTTTTTTTGCTCTTATATAAAACAAGGAACAATCGTCGGTTTTATTTTTTTTCGGTTTTAAAGGGAGTATTTGTTTGCCAAAGGGGTTTGGTTTTGTTTAACATATATTCATTATGAAAAAACTTTTTCTCGCATTGATGTCGGGCATGCTGATTTTTTCGGCGTGCGCCAAAGAGCAGGCTCTCTTTAAAAAGGATTTGAGCAACGCCGAGTGCAAAAAGCCCGTTTGGAGCTTCAATTCCGAGGGCGTTTTAGGCTCGACTGTCGACGAAATTTTATGGACGAAGGCCGAGTACGAAAACTTCGAGCTCGACCTCGAATTTATGGTCACAAAAGCCGGCAACGGCGGCATAATCGTATATTCCAACAACACCGACAACTGGATTCCCGACTCCATCGAAATCCAGATTTGCGACTACGATTATTGGAACGGCAAATTCGGCGCAAACGGCACTTGCGGCGCGCTTTTCGGCTTTCAGGGCGTAAAGAAGAACTACACAAAGGAAGTCGGCCAGTGGAACAAGCTTAAGCTTATATGCAAGGGGCAGTCAATAAAAGTTTACATTAACGGCGAGCTTGCAAACGACATAGACTTGTCGAAGTTCGTCCAGGCCGACAAGAATCCGGACGGCACCGTTCCCTTTAAGTGGCTGCAGCACGCGCCGAGAGCCAAGGTCGCCACGAAGGGCAGGATAGGCTTTCAGGGGCACCACGGCTCGGGCGATACATTTTATCGCAACATTCGCATTTTATGCGATTGATTTTGGCGCGGAAGTTCGTTGCTTCGTCAAAAAAAGCTTGGAATGAATTTTTAATTCTATTCCAAGCTTTTTTATTCCTTGCGCCTGCTTATGCATCCAAAATCAATGCGCCTAAAAAAGCGAAATCTGGGCGATTTTCTTTTTTTATTAGGCTAATTTTTTTTCGGATTTTGCTCAAGCGAGCCATTGCGAAGCAGTGCGTCTTTTGGCAGGCGGCGCGGGGCTCCGCGCCGAAGAACCACAGAGAGGAAGCGAAGCTTCCGAAGGTCAAGGACTCCGTCCTTGAATTTGTTTTAAAGAGAGGGATTTTAAATCGGCGAAGTCGCCGCCGCTAAAAATTTCGCAGTTGAATGATATTGCGGCAAGAGCCGCGTTTTGGGGCGCGCGAAGGAGTATTGAAAATTTTTTGCTTTGCGGCTTGTCAAAAGTGTAGAGGTATATTCGGGCGCTTTTTAGGCGTTTTCCCGTTTTGTCGAAAAACCCCAGAAAGGCGTAGGCCGACGCGGTTTTTGAAAGGGCGTATTCGCAGTCGAATTCGGCGAGGTACAGCTTATCTTTTTCGGCCTTGGCGGTTTTCATTATCCCGCTCGACTCGACGTTTTTTGAGCGCAGGACGTTTTGGCCGCCCCCGTTTTTCACGATTCCGAAAAGCGAACCGACCGAAGGCTGGAAGCGCGCGCGGATATTGCCCGGCAGCGGCGCGAAGTCCGCGTTTTGCGGGTTGAACTTCTTTTGGGAGAAGTCTTCCGCGCATATTATTTTTGCCTCCGCCCCCGATTTTTGCGCGGCCAAAAAATCCTCCATTTTGACCGGCGAGAATTTTTCGAGAATTGCGGCGAGGCGTTTTTTTTGCCCCGAATCCAGCTTCGGCAGAACCGCAAAAACTTCGCTTGCGGCGGAGTTTTCGTACGCGGCTTTTTCTTTGTAGGGGTGCTGGGGGTACGCGGAGTTTTCGCGCGCGGCGGAGTTTTGAATGTCGAAATTTATTTTGGCTTCGGCGAATATGGCGAGGGCGCGGAGCGTTTCCTCGGGCTCGGGGTTTTCGGCGAGTTGCAGGGCTTTGCGAGCTTGGTAGAATTCGCAAAACGCTTTTGTAAGCTCGAATCTTTTGCGGATTTCCGACACTCTTATTTTTACTTTTTCGGACTTCGCCAGAGCCTCCGCGCGGCTCAGGGCTTCGTCCATTTTTTCCAGCGTTTGCGGCGGAAAGACCTCCGCCTCGCATTCCTGCTGAAACATGGCGAGCCATTTGCCGCTTTTGTTGGCTTCGCCCCACGATTCCCTCGCGAGCCTGAAAAATTCCGACGCGGGCCCGGCGGACTCTTTGAAGAAATCGCGGTAGAACTTGTGGAGTATTTTTAGGGGCTCCTCTTTAGAGCCGTTTAAAATTTCCTGAATCAGGTATAACTTCGGGGCGTCGTAGGCCCATACGGGAGTCGCCTCCGCGAAGTAGAATGCGCAGTTTAGCTCTATCATCTTTTTAATCGCCTGGGCCTCGAAAATTTCTATGCCGCGCGGGGTATAGTAGGGTTCGCCGTAGATGTAGGAGTAGCATGCAAACAGCGCCGCGCCCGAGTCTTTCCAGCGGCGCATAAGCTCGAAATCGTCAAACTTGTACGGGATTGAGGCGTAGCAGGATTTGTCGGTTGTGAGCATGGGGACGATGTTTTTTTCGACTTTAAAAGACGGGGGGATTTCGGTCGTAAAGTAGGCGAGAGCGGGCAGGAATTTGTCGGGATATATTTTTTTCACAATTCCCGCTGCGGAGTTCGCGAATGAGAAGTAGGCCTCGGAGTAGTTCGCGAACTCCCTGCCGACATCGTCTGGCGCGGGGTTGCGGGGAGTGCGCTCGTCGTGGTTTAGGCTGTCGTCAAGCGAGAGCGAGAAGAATTTTTTTTGCGGGTTTTTCGCGAAGAAAACCGCGGCTTTTTTCGCCGCCAGCCCCGCCGCGCGCGGGTGGGCAAAATTAGGCTGGAGGCATTTTTTGGGGACGTATTTGCCGACTTTCGGCGCAAATTCCGGATTCTTTTTTAGCGTTTCGGCGTCGAATATATTTTGTATGTTGTGGCTGAAATTTTCAAAATATCCGTTTCTGCCGTTAAGCCCGTAGTATTCGGCCTCCCCGCTTTTTTTGGCTGCGGGGTATATGCTTGACGAGGCGAATGGCTGCGTTTGCTCAACCAGGGCGTTAGGCAGGGTTTTGTTGAGGATTTCGGGGTACTCCGTGCCGACGTCGTTCGGGGCGAGAAATTTTATCCCGACGTGTTTTAGAAAAAGCCCCGCGGCGTTGAGCGGGTGAGCGGAGTATTTTATTTCCACGCGTCGGGGGCGGATTTTTACCGAGTTTTTATTGAAGGCGGAAAAGTCGGGGCTTTGCGGCGAGGGCTCTTTTATGTTTTCAAATTTTGAAATCTTGATTTTTTTCGAGGCGCCGAAAAATTTCGCCCCGCGCGAGATTTTTATGTCGCTTTTTACCGCCAGCTTTTCGAGGTGTTTTTTTATGGCTTCGGCGGCTTCAATCTCCGCTTTTGACGGGTTTTCGGGAATCTCCACCTCCAGCGAAACGCGGCCGTTTTCCAAAAGCCTAAAGCCGCGCTCGTTGCGGTGGGGGCGGCGCGGCGCGGCCTCGGCGCACGCGGCTAAAACGGCGAATACGGACATCGCGGCTGCGGCGCGTTTTAGAATTTTTAGAAGGCTGCGCTTTAAAAGCATACAAAGACAAGTTTTTAAAAATTGTCGGGGCTTGCAAATGTTTTTATCGGGCAAATTTTGTTTTCGCTAAAAATTTTTTGTGTTGAAAGCGGGGGCGGTTTCGGATTTTCTTTTCCGTAAAATTTAACACGCAGGGAAAGGTTTTTATGCGGGACACATACGAAGATTTGCGCAAGGAGTTTGAACGCCGCGGGCAGGGGCACGTCTTTAAGTTTTGGGGCGGGCTTGGCGATTCGGAAAAATCCGCGCTCGCGGCGGACTTGCGGG